>NZ_CP101462.1:2345000-2555000 GCF_024362205.1 Exiguobacterium aurantiacum
TTGTATGAACTTCTCAGGTTCGTGCAGATGAGCTATAGTTAAAGATAGACATGGAGGGATTAAGAAATGAAAAAACGGGGGAATAAAATCAACCGCGCTCGTAACCTTGCCTTGTTGCTCGTTTTTGCAGGGATTGGTGTCATGTATCTCGGACTGTTGGCGAAGAGCATCACGTGGCTCATGATTATCTTCATGTTGCTCGGCTTCGTGATGGTGTTATCAAGTTCTGCACTCTACTTCATCATCGGGATGGCGTCCACGAAAGCCATCGTTGTCACTTGCCCGAACTGCGAGAAACAGACAAAGATGCTCGGTCGGGTCGATTTATGTATGCATTGCGACGAACCGCTTACGATTGACCAATCGCTCGAAGGTAAGGAATTCGATGAAAAATATAACAAACGCCAATCACATTCACACGAATAAAAAACATCCTCGAGCCGAGGATGTTTTTTAATGTTTATGCGCTTGTTCAGCTTGGCAAGCCGGGCATGTCCCGTATACTTCGAGACGGTGACGGTCGACTTTGAACCCCGTCAGTTGAGACGCGACCGATTCGATTTCATCGAGGACCGGATAGTTGAAGTCGACGACTTTCCCACACGCATCACAAATGATGTGGTAGTGGCGCGACGTCACAAAATCAAAGCGACTTGAAGCGTCCCCATAGTTCATCTCTTGAACGAGTCCGACTTCTTTAAAGACGCGCAAGTTATTGTAGACAGTAGCGACACTCATGTTCGGAAATCTCGCCGAAAGTGCCTTATAAATGTCATCCGCTGTCGGGTGACTGTGCTCCGTGACGAGGTACTCCAAAATGGCCTGGCGCTGAGGCGTCATTCTGACTCCATGTTCTCGGAGCGACTGAACAGCATGGTCAAGCATTTCGCTTCCCACGTCAATCCCTCATTTCTTCTATAAAATTCATGCGAAATGTCAGTTAGAATTAACCTATTTCTTACATAGTAATCTTTATAAATAGTGTACTGATTTCTTGAACGGTCGTCAAACGTTGAGCTTATGCGGTTGACGGCTATGATACAATAAATGCGAATTTGTAAAAGGAGGCAATACATATGGCAACACCATCTACACGCGACAAATCAGACATTTTGTATACCGACGCCTTGACGCATATCGTCGGCGGGGTCAACAGCCCTTCCCGCTCGTTTAAGGCCGTCGGCGGCGGTGCACCCGTCTATATGGAACGAGGAGACGGCGCCTATTTCTATGACGTCGACGGCAATCGTTATATCGACTATTTGGCGGCATACGGTCCGATCATCACGGGCCACGCCCACCCGCACATCCATAAAGCGTTGATTGAGGCTTCGTCTAAAGGACTTCTTTACGGGACACCACATGCGCTCGAAGTCGAGTTCGCGAAAAAGTTAAAAGCGGCCATCCCGTCAATGGATAAAGTCCGGTTCACGAACTCAGGGACCGAAGCAGTCATGACGACCGTCCGCGTTGCACGTGCCTATACCGGTCGCGAGCTCGTCGTCAAATTTAGCGGTTGTTATCACGGCCACTCGGACTTGATGCTCATCGCAGCAGGCAGCGGACCGGCCACACTCGGCTCACCAGACTCGGCCGGTGTCACACGGGCCACGGCGAAAGAAGTCATCACCGTACCGTTCAATGACGTCGAAGCATTCCGCGACATGATGCGCGAATGGGGAAGTCAAATCGCCTGCGTCCTAGTCGAACCAATCGTCGGGAACTTCGGCATCGTCGAACCGAAGCCAGGCTTCCTACAGGCTGTCAACGACATCACACACGAACATGGTGCTCTCGTCATTTATGATGAAGTCATCACGGCATTCCGTTTCACATACGGAAGCGCCCAGCAAGTGTATGGCATCGAACCGGATATGACCGCGCTCGGCAAAATTATCGGCGGCGGACTCCCAATCGGCGCATACGGCGGAAAAGCCGAAATCATGGAGACGGTCGCCCCGCTCGGGCCAGCCTATCAGGCCGGAACGATGGCCGGAAATCCGGCGTCGATGGCGACAGGACTCGCTTGCCTCGAAGTGCTCGAGCAACCGGGAGTATATGAAAAGCTTGACGCGCTCGGCGCCCAGCTCGAGGCCGGAATTCGTGAAGCCGCCGACACACACGGCGTGACCATCACGCTGAACCGTCTTAAAGGTGCACTCACAGTCTACTTCACGGACGAGATCGTGACCGATTATGAGGGAGCCGAAAAGTCGGACGGCGAAGTGTTCGGACGCTTCTTCAAATTGATGCTCGAGAATGGTGTCAATTTGGCTCCTTCGAAGTACGAGGCCTGGTTCTTAACGACCGAGCACACCGAACAAGATATCGAAGAGACGATTGCCGCGGTAAACCGCGCGTTCGCCCAACTATAAACAAAAGGAGATGCCGCGGCATCTCCTTTTTCGTTTACACCGAATGCCGAATCCATAGCTGGTCGTAGCGCGGGTGGCCGAACACATCGAGTGGAACCTCGCCAAGAAAACTCGGGAAGCGTCGTTCACGCGCAACGTGATAGAGCGGAATGACGAGTGCCGCTTCTGTCAAATGACGCTCGACGTCACGATGAAGCCACGGCCACGCACTCATATCGGTCTGACGGTAGCGGTCCATCATCTTACGGAGCTCCGTTTCATGCGCGATCAACTTACCGACGAGTGACAGCTCACTCGTCAAAAAAGCGAGAAATGCCAAATCGAGGTCTTCACTCATCATCTCCCCGCATAAAATCAAGTCAGCGCGACGAAGTGTCTCTTCTTGGAGCAAACAGCCGATCGTATACGTCTCGGTCTCAACGGTGAAACCAGCAACGCGCAACTGTTCCGCGACGAGCGCCGCGTCTTCTGTCGCCACCTCGAACGGCAAGTGCAACAACCGGAGCGGTCGGCACGAACTCACCGCCGCCTCCGGTGCCGGAACCGGTCGACTCGCCTCCGGGAAAAACCCATGTGCCACTTGATGACGTTCCCCTCCCAATTCAACGAACGCTTCTTTGTCGATTGCCCGTTGAATGGCAAGTCGCGCTGTCACATCGTCTTTGAGCCAAGAGTGCTGCAAATTGAACATGAGGTAACGCGCCCCAGCCTCGGCGATCCACTTGACGAGGCTCTGATCATCACCGGCGCTCCACTTCGCATAATCCGTTTCCGAGAACGTGACGAATTCGACCACGTCTAATGATGGCCGAGGCCGTAGCCCACGCTCGAACGCCCGCAACCGAACGACTTCCTCGGACCGCTTCTCCAATTTGAACGGTCCCGTCCCGACACCCCCTTCCGCCCCTTCATACGTGATCGACGCCGGCGTTTGGGCAAGCAACCGTTCAATGTAGGCCCGGTGCGCTTTCGTATGGATGTCGACCACGTAAGGTGCCGGCGACTCGAGCCGTTCGATTGGCGCGAATAGCCATACTTGTTTACCGCGAGCCAATAATCGATTCAACGAATAAACGACGTCCTTAGCCGCTAACGTCATCCCGTTGTGGAATGTGACCCCTTTACGGATGTAACAGCGAAACCCGAACGGCGTGTCTTCGATATGGTGAGCAAGGGATGGTTGGACCGTGGTCCCATCCCATTCGAACAGCCGGTCGAAGACGTGCCGGGACAACGATGCCTCCATTGCGATATGGATGTCGAGCGGGTCGAGGGACTCAAGCGTCCGGGTGCGCGGGAACACAAATCGGTCTTCTTCCGTCTGCTCGAAACCAAAGCGGTTCCAAATCCGGGCTTGAATCAATTCACGTAACGCTGGCGGCCAATCCCATTCCAACCATTTGGCCGCGTCCGCCATCGAGGCCGTCGAGAATGAGGTTTCAACCCACCCGCTAAGCGTCCTCGCAAAATCCGGCCGAAAGCGGAGCATCGATTCATGGCCGCGTCCTTTCCCGGCCTGATACTCTACCCAACCCAACGTTTGCCACACCTTGATATCGCGCTTCACTTGTTTCTCGCTATAGCCGACCGCTTCGACCGCTTCCCGTAAAGTCACTTCCCTTGTTCCAGTCTCTAGCGCATGGCGATAAATCGCCACTAGTTTCGCATTCATGCCGTTCCCCCTAAAAGTGGACATGTCCAAATTATTTGTCTCTTTTTACCAAGTGTAGTCCACGTTTAAAGTAGTGACAAGGAGGTGCTCACATGAAATTCAAAGATTTCCCAACAAACGTCCAACTTCGACTCGTCTGTGGATTTTTCATCCGCATCGTCGGTTCGGCCATCTTTCCATTCATGGCTTTATATTTCTCAGAAGAACTCGGCAAAATTGCCGCCGGGATTATCATGACGTCATTCGTCATCGTCGGATATGTCACCGGCTTGTTCGGTGGGTACTTCTCGGACCGCTTCAATCGCAAGCACGTCTTACAGATCGGCCAACTCGTTCAAATCCTCTGCTTCATCGAGATGACGGTCGCGATTCATCCATCGAACAATTGGGCACTCGCCTTGGCCATTCTCTACTTCGGTCACGCCGTCGCCAACGGGCTGAACTACCCGGCCTTAGAGGCGATCGTCATTGACTCGATGGAAGAATCGAACCGGAAAGCGATTTATGTATATGACTATTGGCTCGTCAACTTGGCCATCGCCGGTGGTGTTATGCTCGGTGGTGCGTTCTATCGTGACTATCGTTTCGGTTTATTCGTCGGAATGACACTCGTCTTGACGATCACGACGATCGTCTTGCAGCGCTATCTTGTCGATTCCCATCAAGGCAACCGATCGACGCCGGCCAACCCAATCGTCGGGGTAATCCAAAACTACAGGATCGCCTTGAATGACCGACGCTGGATGCTCTTCGTGCTCGGCAGCATGCTCGTCTTCTCGACCGAGTTCCATATGGCGAACTATATCGGGGTTCATTTGGCCGAGTCGTTCCAACAACGCTCAATCATTGGGGTACCGTTCGACGGCGTCCGGATGA
The DNA here is from genome assembly GCF_024362205.1 of Exiguobacterium aurantiacum. Classification (GTDB taxonomy): domain Bacteria; phylum Bacillota; class Bacilli; order Exiguobacteriales; family Exiguobacteriaceae; genus Exiguobacterium; species Exiguobacterium aurantiacum_B. Next base: position 2,349,924 of record NZ_CP101462.1, read on the forward strand.
TGGCGTTCATGCAGCTCGAGAATACACTACTCGTCGTCGCCATCACGTTCGCCGTCACTGCATTTGTGAAACGGTACCGTGAGAAATACGTGTTCTTCATCGGCTTGTCGTTATACATCACGGCTTACGCTGCCATCACGTCTATGAACTCATTTCTGATTCTCGCCGTCTTGGCCGTTGTCTTCACGGTCGGCGAATTGCTGTACTCACCGATTCGCCAAGTGAAACAAGTCGACCTGCTCGACCCAGAGCGCCGCGCCTCGTACCTCGCTTTCGGCGGACTCACGTTCCACGGGGCCAAACTCGTGGCTGCGGCCGGGATTGTCGTCGGGGCCTTCATCGGACCCGTGTTCATGAGTGGCTACATCTTCTTGTTCGGGGCGCTCGGTGCCTACCTCTACTACATCTCACTTTATAAGATGGAATCGGTGCGTCAGCTCGCCGCCTGACGTTTGAACCGACCCCGGAACGGAAACAGGCAAGAGTGAAGGAGGCGAATGGTATGCCAGCCATTGTATTGTTTGATGGAGATTGTAACTTTTGCGACGCCAGTGTCCAGTTCATCTTGAACCGGGACGCGACGGGGAACTTTCATTTCGCCTCGCTTCAAGGCGAGGCTGGTCAGACTTTGCGCGAACGTCATCGTATCAACGACTCGGTCGACAGTATCGTGTTGATTCGCGATGGTGTCCCGTACATTAAATCCGACGCAGCGGTCCGCATCGCGGAAGGGTTGGACGGAAAATGGCGTTGGCTCCGGTTTGTGAGATTCGTCCCAAAACCGATTCGCGATTTCGGTTATGACGTGATCGCTAAAAATCGTTACCAATGGTTCGGACAAAAACAGACGTGCAAACTGCCCACCCCGGAAGAACGAAGCCGATTTCTCGACCAACAATCAAAACCGCCGACTCGATGAGTCGACGGTTTTCTTTAGTCCATACAGGTCAAGTACGTCCAGTGACATTCCGGCATCGGGTTGCCCATGAAACTGACACCGAGGTCGTCCGCCCGGTGAATCGTCATCCACGGAGCCTCGCCAGCTTGGAGATACACTTCATGATGCGGCGACTGCGTATGGCTGCCTGATAGTTTGAACGTGGCGTTATCCTTCAACTGTGCGACAATCGTATATTTGATGTCAGGCGCAATGACGAGTGGATTTCCGACCGAGTGTTGCAACCGATACGCGGCCCGTCCGCGGTCGATGTCCACATCTTCAAGATACACTTGGTCGACCGAGGCGATATCTTCACCCGTTAATCGATGATGCTTCGTATAGCCACGTGTCACATTCGCATCTTTTTTGATCGAGACAATTGGAATGTCACTCAGTCCCTCGGCTTTCACTTCCGTCCGCGTCCGATAGTCGGTCGCATGGACGTTATACGGTCGTCCGTCTCCTTCAAAATATGGATGCGGAGACAACAAATTCGGATTTTTAATCATCGGCGGACGGATGAACGTCTGAACGCGGAGCTGAATCTGGTCCACTGATTCCAAATCAGGTCGAAGCGGACTGACAAGAAAATACATGACGTATAGTTCTTTGTCACGTCGCGTGTCCGTCTTCAGCTCCTTCGCGAGCGACATCGCTTTGCCGACGGCGTGAATCAAACTCGTCCCCGGTTTATCGTCTCGTTTCACGGGACGAAGCGCCCTCACTTCATACATCGTCGGCTCATGGAGCGGTGTCTCATCCACGTAGGCATTGCCGACGACTTCGGCGATCCGTCGTCCTTTCCGGTAAATCGCATACGTCTCGACGTCAGCAATTGGATCCCATTGAAGATGGGTACCATTTGATGCGACGACAGCCGACGTGAGATGTCGATTCCAATATAAATCATCGCTCGGGTCGACGGCGGCCGTGTACACTTTCGCCACTTCCCCCTGTTCGTCCGTAATTCGATAGGCGACTTGTTCTCCGACGCCCGTCTCATGGTCGACATAGTGTTGATCGGTCCCTTCATACACATATTTCCCGTTCCGCGTGAGCCGCACTGTCCCTTCGACCGACCATGTCAGCTCGAGCGCTTCTTTTAACGGTTTTACCGTGATTAACCCTTCCCCGTTCATCATTGGTTCATCCCCCTTTTGGCATGTCGTTTCTTCATTCCCGTCTCACTGTCGCGGAAAACAAAAAAAGACCTCGAGTCTCCTCGAGGCCCCGTCTCATTCGACGACTGCTAAATCTTGAATCATATACAAATCGTAATAGGCTCCGCGGCGGCGCATCAATTCTTCATGCGTACCGGTCTCCATGATTTGTCCGTTATCGACGACGACGATCTTATCGGCGTCGGTGATCGTCGACAAGCGGTGCGCGACGATGAGCGTCGTTCTGCCTTTCGTCAAGCGCGCGAGTGAATCTTGAATCATCGACTCACTCTCAAGGTCAAGCGCACTCGTCGCTTCGTCGAGAATGATGATCGGTGGATGTTTCAAGAAGACACGGGCGATAGCGAGCCGTTGTTTCTGACCGCCTGAAAGCTTGACACCTTTTTCCCCGACCGGCGTATTGTAGCCGTCCTGCAAGTTCGAGATGAACTCATGGGCGTTGGCTGCTTTCGCGGCGGCGATGACCTCTTCATCACTCGCTTCCGGATTCCCCATCCGGATGTTCATCGCGACCGATTCGCTGAACAGCACCGAGTCTTGCATGACCATCCCGATTTGATCGCGCAACGCCCGTAGCTTGAATTCACGGACGTCGGTGCCATCGATTTTGATGCTGCCCGACGTGACGTCATAAAACCGTGGAATCAAGCTGACGAGCGTCGACTTCCCACCGCCGGACATACCGACGAATGCGACCCGCTCACCAGAACGGATGTGCAAACTGACATCGTGAAGAGCACGGGTGCCGTCTTTCTCATAAGCAAAGCTGACCTGGTCGAGTTCGATGTCGCCAGCCGTTTGCACGGGTACGAAGGCACTATGCTTCTCTTCGATATCATACGGCTCATCGAGGAACTCGAAGACACGGTCCATCGAAGCGACCGATTGGGTGAGCGTCGTCGCCGAGTTGACGAGACGACCGAGCGGTGCATAGAGACGGTCGATATACGCGATAAACGCGACGAGCGTCCCGAGTGAGACGTCCCCTTGCAAGACGAGCCAAGAAGCCGATGTGAAGATTAAAATTGGGGCGATGTCCGTGATTGTCGAGACGACGACGTACGTCTTCGCGTTCCAGCCGGTGTGGCGAAGCGCGGCTTTCAAGAAACCACCGTTCTGTTCTTCGAACGCCTTGTTTTCATACGGTTCGAGCGCAAAGCTACGAATGACGGCCATGCCGTTGACCCGTTCAGTCAAGTGGCCTTGAAGATCCGCAAGTGCGGCCGACCGTTCCCGCGTGAGCCGACGCAACCGTCCATAAAAGTAGCGGACAGCGATGGCGTAAAACGGGAGCGGCAAGATGGCGATGAGCGTCAGTTGCGGGTCGATCGTGTACATGATGGCGATGGCGATTAAAATCGTGACCATATCGAGCCAAATGTTCATCAGGCCGGTGATGACGAAGTCTTTCGTCTGTTCGACATCGTTGATGATGCGCGAGATAATCTGTCCCGTTTTATTGTTGGAATAATAGCGGAGCGATAGTCTTTGGACGTGGTCGAATAATCGGTTCCGGACGTCGAACAAAATCCACGTCGCCGCCCACTGCGCCAAATATTGTCGCAAGTATTCAATCGGCGGCTTCAAGACGAGAAAGACGAAGAAGACGATACTGAACAGCCAGACGAGCTCGGTGTAATCGGCAGCTGGTGCATCTTCAGTCAAATAGTTATCGATGACATATTTATAGAGGAGCGGCAATCCGAGCGGGATGGAGAATTTCAAAATCCCGACGAAGATGGTCAGCGCGATTTGTTTTTTATACGGTTTAACGAACTTTAAATAACGTTTAATACTACCCATTAGTTCCTCCTTCAAGAAAAAAAGCGGAGATGAGCGATCATCTCCGGTAACGTGCTTCGTATTCGCGATACCATTCATCGACGAATGTTGGGTTGAACGGCCCTTTCCGTCCTCGAATCCAGTTAATAAGTTCTTGAACGTTCTGTTTCAAGATTCGATCAATCGCTTTCGGATAATTCATCTCGCGACGATGCCGCTCATATTCATCCTCATCTAAAATCGTGTACGACATATCTGGGAACACCTTGATGTCCAAATCGTAATCGATGTACTTGATGGCACGTTCTGCCCCATCGAACGTTGTCGGCGAACCTAGATTACAGTAGTAGTAAATCCCATCTTCGCGAATCATGCAGATGACATTGAACCAAAACTCAGATGAAAAGTAGCAAATTGCCGGCTCACGTGTTCTCCATTGCCGGCCGTCTGACTCACTGACCATGATGCGGTCATTGAATCCGATCATATCCGTTTTTGACGACTGAAGGACGAGCGTTTCTTCCCAAACGCGATGCAAAGTTCCGTTGTGCTTGTAGCTCTGTATCTCGATCTTGCTACCTGCTTTGGGAAATAAGCTCATAAGCTCCTCCTTTCCGCTATGATGCTATACAATTCTCATATTTAATTATAGCGACTTTCAGAACCAATGAAAAAGGAAATCTCTTATTTTCACGAATTTAGTGTTTTTTGGAATGCCTCGGCTCGCGCTTTAAACATCGGTCGGAGCACGAAGTATTCGACGAGAACGGTCGGTACGTAACTATCGAACGTGACCTCATCGACCATGACGGCTTGCCTGTCCACTTGTTCGACGCGATGAACGTGACTGAAACGACGGAACGGGAACGGTAACTTCACGCCTTGGTCACAAAAGGCACGGTCTCCAGCCAATGTGATGGCGCTGTTCCACGGCAATGAAATCGGGCCGACCCCGATGCGAAGCTGAACGACATTTCCCTCGACCGAGGCCCCATCCCCAAGGAGCGTCACTTTCGGGAACGATGTCAGCTCTGATAACAGTGAAGCGTCTTGAAGCAACGTCCATAATGTGTCTACAGACGTGTCGTATGGAGTTCGTACGTCAAACTGTCTCATCTTTCGCACCTGCCATCTGCTCTAATTTTTGTTGGGCGACCGATACCGTCACCACATCGCGTGCTTCTTCGTCGAGCCAAGTCCACTCCCCTACCGGTAACGTCTCGACTTCATATAAGTCGATGTACCAGACGATATGGGAAAACACATGTTTCACTTGTCCAATATAGGTTCCGTTTAACTGTTCCCCCGTTCCGCGGTCTGTAAGCGGATATTGCCACATTCCAGCGAGAAGACCGGCATCCGGGCGTTTCACGTATGCGGCCCGGCCGTCTTGACGACAGTAAAGCGCATCGTACATCTCGATTCGAGCCGCCCCTTTTTTCGTCTTGACTGGGAGTTCATCTTGGACGTTATGGGTATAAGCATAACAATCGTCTTGAACCGGGCAGAGCGAACACATCGGGTTTTTCGGCGTACATACCGTCGCCCCAAGCTCCATGACCCCTTCATTGAAATCCGAGGCATGACTCGGGTCCATCAGTCGGCGGACGACTTGTTCGAATATTTTCCGCGTCTTCGGGATGGCGATGTCGTCATAGATGCCGAACTGACGGGACATAACGCGCATGACGTTGCCATCGACGGCCGGTTCCGGCTGATTGTACGCAATCGACAGTACCGCCCCGGTCGTATACGGTCCGACGCCTTTCAGCTTTTCGAACCGCTCTTTTTCCTCAGGGACGACGCCGTCGTACACCGCAACGACTTCTCGCACGGCTTGGTGAAGGTTACGGACCCGTGAGTAATACCCGAGCCCTTCCCAATATTTGACGACCTCGTCGGGTTCAGCCGCTGCCAACGCTTCGATCGTCGGAAAGCGCTCCATGAAACGGTTGTAGTACGGGATGACCGTATCGACACGCGTCTGTTGAAGCATGACTTCACTCACCCAGACACGATACGGATTTTTACGATGACGCCATGGCAAATCGCGCTTTTCACGATTGAACCATGTCACTAGATTTGTGTTAAACTCTTGAATATTATAATTTGTGAACAATTTATCAACATCGAGCATTTTATTTCCCCTCGTTTTAAAAATATTGTATGATGTAGTGGATTAAAATATGCGATTTTTCTACTTTTATGGAGGTGCTGAAGCACATTGGATACTGCTACTCACATTGGGATGGGACTTGGTTTAAGTGCAATCGCGACCCTCAGCCCAGAGGTGTCAGGCGACGCACAAATGTTTCTAGCCATGACAGCGACGGCTCTCGTCGGCTCGCATGCTCCGGACTTTGACACGGTCTTCAAACTAAAAGGAAATAGCACGTATTTACGCCAGCACCGCGGTCGTTCACATGGAATCACCGCACTACTCGCTTGGCCGATCATCGTCAGCGCCGTCATCGGACTCGCGCTTGGCGTTAACCCCGCCTCATTATGGGTCATGGCACAAATCGCCGTATTGTTACACGTCACGGTCGACTTGTTCAACGCCTACGGGACGCAAGCCCTCCAACCGTTCTCGAAGAAATGGATTGGCTGGGGCGTCATCGGGACGTTCGATCCGTATTTGTTCTCTGCTTATTACGGGGCATATGTATTATGGCTTATCACAGGGGCGACTGTCCCGATTTTTGCACTGCTCATTGCGCTCGTGACCAGCTACTATGCGATTCAGTTCAAATTGCGTAACCGCGCCCTCGCCACGGTCGCCCGTCACTTCGCTGGTGCACACGAACTGTTCATCTCGCCAGGTATCGGTTGGGATGACTGGCATGTCGCCGTCCGTTTCCGCGACGGATTAGGTGCCGTCAAAGTGAAAAAAGGGACGGTCATCGAATGCGGTCGTTTCCGAGACAAACCGATGCCAGGTGAAGATGACCTTCACTTCGTGGAAGCGCGTAAAAATGCGGATCTTCAATCGTTCCTCGAATTCTCGAAGATTCACACGTATACGGTCACACGCCACAATGGGATGATCGAGTATCGCTTCACGAACTTGCGTTATTTCGCGAAAGATATCTATCCGTTCGTCGCCGTCGTCATCGTCGACGAAGAATCGAATGAAGTGTTGTCTTCATTCACTGGCTGGGTGTTCAGTGAAGAGAGCCTGCAAAAGAAATTGGCCTACGAACAGTAAAAAGTCGCTCACAGGAGCGACTTTTTTTATGCCTCTGACTCCGTGAACTGGAGCTCGAAGTCGAATTTAACTTTTTTATCGACGAGCACACCGCCCGCTTCGAGCGCCTGGTTCCATGTCAATCCGTAATCTTCCCGGTTGATCGACCCGTCCCCGGTAAAGGCGTGTTTCAAGTTGCCCCACGGATCTTTCGCACTTCCCTCATATTCGACTTCGAACGTCTCTTCTCGGGTCGTCCCGCGAATCGTCAAATTCCCGGTCAGTTCGAATTCACCGCCACCTTTTGAACGGAACGATGTCGACTCGAACACGATGTCCTCGTGCTGCTCCACATCGAAGAAGTCTCCGGACCGTAAATGGTTGTCACGGTCACTGTTGTTCGTATCGATTGATGCCGCCTTAATCGTCACGTTCACCCGTGCGTTCGCGAGGTCGTCCGGTTGCCCATTCGCCTCGACGTGAAAGTCTTTGAACTCCCCTTTTACTTTCGAAATCATCATATGCTTGACCGTAAAGTTGATAGTACTGTGCGCTGGGTCGACTTGATATGTTTTTGCCATGAATCCGTCCACTCCTTCGATTTGAGATTGAATCTAATATGATGTTTACCACAAATCTTGACTTCAAAACATTTTAATTCAAATGTGACAAATTATTGTCGAAAAATTTTGACTTTTATCACACCTACCCGTTACGATGGAAAAAGGGAGCTGTTGACTTACAGTGAAATGTAAGCGCATACATAGAGTCCCTATACTTTACGGAAAAGGGAGGAACGACCATGATTTATGAAGTCCCAAACTCGACAGGCACGAAAGTTCATTTTAAAGACCGCTATGAGAACTACATCAACGGAAAGTGGACCGCGCCTGCAGGGGGAGAATATTTTGAGAACACCTCTCCGGTAAATGGTAAAGTTTTATGCGAAGTCGCCCGCTCGACGAAAGAAGATATCGAGCTCGCCTTGGATTCGGCCCATGCCGCCAAAGACGCATGGGGCAAAACGTCGGTCACCGAACGTTCTGTCATTTTAAATAAAATCGCCGATCGTATGGAAGCGAACCTTGAGATGCTCGCTTACGCCGAGACGTGGGAGAACGGGAAAGCCGTCCGTGAGACGCTCAACGCCGATCTTCCGCTCGCCATCGACCATTTCCGCTATTTCGCAGGCGTCATTCGGTCGCAGGAAGGCGGCATCAGTGAACTCGATCAAGATACGGTCGCCTATCACTTCACCGAGCCGCTCGGTGTCGTGGCCCAAATCATCCCTTGGAACTTCCCGATCTTGATGGCGGTCTGGAAAGTCGCACCGGCCCTCGCTGCCGGGAACTGTATCGTATTGAAACCCGCTGAACAGACGCCGGCTTCTATCATGGTGCTCATGGAACTGATTGAAGACTTGCTTCCGCCAGGCGTGTTGAATATCGTTAACGGATTCGGACTCGAGGCCGGCAAACCGCTCGCGTCGAGCGACCGAGTCGACAAAGTCGCCTTCACGGGTGAGACGACGACAGGTCGACTCATCATGCAATACGCCTCACAAAACATTATCCCGGTTACGCTCGAACTCGGTGGGAAGTCACCGAACATCTTCTTCGCGGACATCATGGATGCGGACGATGATTTCTTTGACAAGTCGATTGAAGGACTCGTCATGTTCGCCTTGAACCAAGGCGAGGTATGCACGTGCCCATCGCGCGCGCTCATCCACGAATCGATTTATGAGCCGTTCATGGAACGGGTGCTTGAACGGGTCAAAGCGATCAAGCTCGGCAACCCGCTCGACCCTGACGTCATGATGGGTGCCCAAGCATCAAATGAGCAGATGGAAAAAATCTTGTCGTACTTGGAAATCGGAAAGTCGGAAGGCGCGGAATGCCTCATCGGCGGTGAGCGCAATATGATGGACGGCGAACTCGCCGACGGCTATTATGTGCAGCCGACTATCTTCAAAGGCCATAACAAGATGCGCATCTTCCAAGAAGAGATCTTCGGACCGGTCTTATCAGTGACGACGTTCAAAGACGACGCCGAGGCGCTCGCCATCGCGAACGACACGTTATACGGTCTCGGTGCCGGCGTTTGGACTCGTGACATGAACCGCGCCTATCGTTTCGGCCGCGAGATTCAAGCAGGTCGCGTCTGGATCAACTGCTATCATCAATACCCGGCCCATGCCGCGTTCGGCGGATACAAGATGTCTGGGATTGGCCGCGAGAACCATAAGATGATGCTCAACCATTATCAACGGACGAAAAACATGCTCGTCAGCTATAGCGAACAAAAACTCGGGTTCTTCTGAGATGGTGAACCGCGTCGAGGCCACCCCCGCCACGCTCGCGCTCCTCGAACAGCTGAAACGAAAACATGGACCGCTCTTGTTTCACCAGTCGGGCGGTTGTTGTGACGGGAGTTCCCCGATGTGTTTCCCGCAAGGCGAGTTCATGATTGGAGATCATGACGTCCTGCTCGGCGAAATCGGCGGTTGTCCGTTCTATATGCACGAGAAGCAATACGACTACTGGAAGCACACTCAGCTCATCATCGACGTCGTCGAGGGCAGAGGCGGTATGTTCTCGGTCGAGGGCGTCGAAGGAAAACGGTTTTTGAGCCGTTCCCGTGTGTTCACGGATGAGGAACGGGCCGAGTTGCAACAGAGCTGAATGTCTATGCTATAAACAAAAGTCCCGCTCACGGTGAGCGGGACTCCTTTTATTTACTCTGCATTTTGAAGCGCAAGTATAGTTCGTTATAATACGCGTTCATGCGCTTGCCTAAGTTCTCATACACTTCGAGCTCATCCGTCACGTCTTTCGACGGATAGAAACGTTCGTCTGACGTCACTTCTTCATCCAAGAATTCAAGCGCCGCTTCGTTCGGCGTCGAATAGCCGACGTAATCGGTGTTACGGGCCGCGATTTCCGCGTCGAGCATGAAGTCGATGAACTGGTGCGCGCCTTCGACGTTTTTCGATGTGTTCGGAATGACGAGGTTGTCGAACCAGAGATTCGTCCCTTCTTCCGGGATGACATACGTCAACTCTTCGTTCTCGTACATAATCTCGGAAGCGTCACCTGACCAGACGACGGCCGCGGCCGCTTCACGATTGGCCATGAGCATCTTGATTTCATCGCCGACGATCGCTTTAATGTTCGGCCAGAGTGTCTCGAGCTTCTTCTCCGCCTCGAGCAACTCGTCCTTGTCGGTCGTATTGAGCGAGTAACCGAGTGAGTTAAGGCCGAAGCCCATCACCTCACGGGTCCCGTCTGCGAGCAAGATGTCATTCTCGAGCGGCATGTCCCAAAGATCGTTCCACGACGTGATGTCGCCGTCGACGAGTTCAGGGTTATACACGATGCCGACCGTTCCCCAAAAGTAAGGGACCGAATATGTGTTACCCGGATCGAACGACTTGTCGAGGAAACGTGGGTCAATGTTATCAAAGTTCTCAAGCTTGTCGTAGTCGATCGGCAAGAGCAGGTCCTCTTCAATCATTTTACTGATAGCGTAATCCGACGGAACGGCGATGTCGAACGCCGTCCCGCCTTGCTCGATTTTCGTGAGCATCGCCTCGTTCGAGTCGAACGTCTGGTAGATGACCTTCAAGCCCGTCTCTTCCTCGAACTCGCCAATCAAATCTTCATCGATATAGTCGCCCCAGTTGTAGACGACGAGCGTGTTATCGCCGCCGAACCCTTGCGCCAAATTGATTTGGTACACCCAGAGCAAGAGGCCGAAACTGACGAGGACCGGCACCGTCAACATGATGACCAATTTTTTCATCGTCTTACCTCCTTCGCTTTCGCCCCACGTTGGGCGAGCACGTAATACCCGAGGACGAGAATGAGTGTGAACAAGAACAAGATCGCTGACAAGGCATTGATTTCAAGCGAGATGCCTTGGCGGGCCCGTGAGTAGACTTCGACGGCGAGTGTCGTGAAGCCGTTCCCGGTCACGAAGAACGTGACGGCAAAGTCATCGAGCGAATACGTGAGCGCCGTGAAGAATCCGGCAAAAATACCTGGCGTGATGTACGGCAAGATGACTTTCGTCAACACGTCCCACGTGCTCGCCCCGAGGTCACGCGACGCATCGATGAGCGTCGGACTCATCTCTTGTAGCTTCGGCAAGACCAAGATGACGACGATCGGCACCGAGAAGGCGATGTGCGCCAACAGCACCGAGTAGAAACCGAGTTGAATCCCGAGCATCGTGAACAAGATGAGGAACGACGCCCCGATGATGACGTCCGGGCTGACAATCAACACGTTGTTGAGCGACAAGAGTGACGTCTTCGTGAAGCGTTGTCTCGCCGTATAGATGGCGAGCGCCCCGATGACACCGAGCACGGTCGAGATCGTCGCCGACAACAAGGCGATGACGATCGTGTTCAAGACAATGACGAGCAGGCGCGTGTCGGTAAAGAGCGACTTGTACCAATCGAGCGTGAAACCTTCAAAGTTACTCATCGTCCCGCCGCTGTTGAACGAGTAGACGACCAAGTAAAGAATTGGTGCGTAGAGGATGAAGAACACGACCAGCAAATACAGGTTGGCTAATTTAAATTTTTTCGGTTTCATCGACGCACCGCTCCTTTCGCGCCCCAGTCACGTGTGATGACCATGACGAGGACCATCGCCAAAATCAAGAACACGGCAATCGTTGAGCCCATGCCCCAGTTTTGCGTGACGAGGAATTGTTGTTCAATCGCCGTCCCGAGCGTGATGACGCGGTTCCCCGCAATCAGTCGAGTAATCATGAAGAGCGACAACGCCGGAATGAAGACGATTTGAATCCCTGACTTCACACCGTCAAGCGTGAGCGGGAAGATGACCCGGCGGAACGTCGTCCAGTTCGAGGCCCCGAGATCGCGCGACGCATAGACGAGCGACGGCGGGAGTTTCTCGATCGCGTTATAGATTGGCAAGATCATGAACGGGATGAAGATGTACACCGAGACGAACACGAAACTGAAGTCCGTGAACAAAATCTGTTGCGTCCCGATGCCAATCGCCTCTAAAAACTGGTTCGTGATGCCGTATGTCCCGAAAATGCCGAGGAATGCATAGGCTTTGAGCAATAAGTTGATCCATGATGGCAAAATGATGAGCAACAACCAAAGTTGCTTATGCTTCGTCTTCGTCAATAAATAAGCGGTCGGATACCCGATCAAAAGCGAGAAGAACGTAATCAAGAACGCATACCAGAAGGACGATAACGTCATCGTCAAATACGTCGACGTGAAGAACATCTGATAGTTCTCTAAGCTCAAGTTGCCTTCGATATCAAAGAACGAGTAGTAGACGACGAGCAGGAGCGGCGCGATGACGAACAGCGCGATCCATAACCAATACGTCGTCAAATAGACCGTCTTCGCGGTTTGACTAGTTTGATTCATGAGCGACCTCCTCATAGGACTCGAGACGACGGTCGAACTCTTCCTCCGTCTCTCCTAAACGCATGACGTGAATCGCCTCGTCTTCGAACGTGAGTCCAATTTTCGAACCGACGACCGATTTTTTCGTCGAATGGACGAGCCATTCGTTGCCTTCTTGGTCATAGCAGCAAATCTCATAGTGGACGCCTCGGAACAGTTGCGAATCGACGTCGACGACGAGTTTCGCCGATTCGACCGACGTCATCTCCAAATCTTCCGGACGGATGATGACTTCAACTTTCTCGTTGCGGTCAAACCCTTGGTCGACGCAATCGAACGTCTTCCCGGCGAACGTGACGACGTTGTCCTCTGGCATAACACCCGGTACGATGTTCGATTCTCCGATGAAATCGGCGACGAAACGGTTGATTGGCTCGTCGTAAATATCGGTCGGCGTCCCACTTTGGACGACCTTCCCGTTATTCATGACGAAGATCTCATCCGACATCGCGAGCGCTTCTTCCTGGTCGTGCGTGACAAAGATGAACGTGATGCCGAGACGCTGTTGCAATTCGCGGAGCTCATATTGCATCTCCGTCCGGAGTTTCAAATCGAGCGCCGAGAGCGGCTCATCGAGCAAGATGACTTCCGGTTCGTTGACGATGGCACGGGCGATGGCCACACGCTGGCGTTGTCCGCCTGACATCTCATCGATTTCACGTGACTCGTAACCTTGCAAGTTGACGAATTTGAGCGCCTGTTCGACTTTCGTCTTCACATCCGCTTCTTTCATCTTTTTGATGCGCAGCCCGAACGCGACGTTCTCGAACACGTTCAAGTGCGGGAAGAGCGCATAGTCTTGGAACACGGTGTTCACTTGACGTTTGTTCGCCGGGACGTCGTTGATGCGCTTCCCATTGAACTGGATATCGCCTGCTGATGCGTCCGTGAAGCCGGCGATCAATCGTAAAATTGTCGTCTTCCCGCATCCAGACGGCCCGAGCAACGTGTAGAACTTCCCTTTCTCAATCTCGAAGCTGATGTTTTCTAAGACGACCGTGTCGTCGTAGCGCTTCGACACGTTGTCAAAGCGAATAATCGTTTCTGGGTTCATTTCAGTTCCTCCCTTATAAATATGAATGGGTCGCGACGATTAAACATTCACTCTCGCCGTCATAGTCATTGACGAGTTGATGCGAATCGGAGGCGACATAATATAACGTTTCTCCGGCTTTTGCGAAGTACGTGTGATGGCCGAGCTTGAGGGCAACCCGCCCTGACAAAACGTAGACGAACGTCTCGGAACGGGAAGGCTCGTAACGCTTGAATTCCCCATGTTTAGAGAATCTCAGCAAAATCGGCTCCATCTCTTTTTCGTTCGATTCCGGGATGAGCCACTCGGTCCGGTATTTTCGTTCCTCATCGGCATACACGGTCCGGTCGTCTGCGGTATAGCTCACTTTTTGAAACATCTCTTCATCGAAGAACTCTTTCGGCGAGCAACCGAGCACTTCTAACAAGTCGAATAGCGTCTCAAGCGAAGGTGAACTCAAATCACGCTCGATTTGAGAGATATAGCCTTTACTCAAATCCGTGCGCTCGGCCAACTCTTCTTGCGTCAACCCTTTCTTGACGCGGAGCCGTTTGATTTTTTGACCGACGTCCAAGTGAAAACCCCTCCTTTCGGCTTTGAATCAAGTTTAGTGAAAAATGATTCCAACTAAAGAAAGTTTATAAATACTTAACTACAAAGCGAACTAATAGCGACCTTTATTATAACGAATTATGTGCGGTTTGCAAGTAAAAAAACCACGCCGATTGCGGCGTGATTTTTAATGGATGTCGCGTTTGGACATCAAGTGTTTGAACTTCTCATTTTTCGTTTGGAACAAGTGGAGCTGGGGTCCGTACGCATCAATCTGTTGCATGACGTATTGGAACGATTTTGCTTCCCCAGGATACGGTTCGCCGGCACGGGCGAGCGTCGTCTCAAAATCCTCCCACAGCACTTCAACCCACGTCAACGCCTCGAGCTCGCTCAAGACATCGTTCTTCTGTTTCAAGATTTCAGCCAAGCGCTCGTATTGTTCGGTCCGGTTCATGCTTTCACCTCCGACAGCTCCGAGAGCGGAATCGCATGCTCAGCCGTCTCGCCTTCGAATGTCCCCCAGCCCATAACACCGTTCACAAACTTCAATCGGAACGGGCGCTCGTTATAGTTGACGATATACGTCGCCCCCGGCTTGAACGAGTTCGGGTCGATCAAGTAACTCTCGGCAATCGCGATCCGTCGCAAGACGACCTCGATTTCACTGACCATGCCCATCTGTTCAGCTTTCCGCTTCCGCTCATGGAGCGCCCGAATCTCTTGTTCGAGCTCATATTTCGATAAATCACTCAATCGTTTTTCCATTTCGCTCACCTCTCTTGTAGCGTATCAGATTTTTCGCGGAAAAGAAAAAGGCGAAACTGAAACAATGTTCAGTTCGCCTTGAAGTTGTAGAGCGGTTTGATGACTTGATCGATGGTGACGGCCGGCTCGATATAACGGACGATTTCTTTCATCGACTTATAGACGAACGGTGACTCGTCAACCGTCGACGGTCGGACCGAACTCGACCAGACACCTACCATCGACTTTTTAAATTCGTTGAAGTCGACGCGTTTTCGCGCGGCCGAGCGTGACATGACCCGTCCCGCGCCGTGTGGTCCCGAGAAGTTCCAGTCCGGGTTGCCCTTGCCGGTACAGATGAGCGAGCCGTCGCGCATGTTCATCGGAATGATGACCCGCTCCCCGTCACGCGCCGAGATGGCCCCTTTCCGAAGGATCATCGCGTCGTGGTCGATATAATTGTGGACCGTATCGAATTGGTCAACGACGTTCCAGCTCATCGCCTCGACGATGACATCGGTCATGGCAAGACGGTTGGCGGCCGCATATTGCTGTGCGATACGCACGTCGTGCATATAATCTCCCATCGCTTCCCCTTCGACGTAGGCGAGGTCGCGGAAACGTTTCCGTGCCTCGCGCTCCGTCTCGAGATAGGCCGAGATGTCCTGCTGCCGCCCCGTTGCCTTCATCCGTTCAATCTCGTCTCGAATGTCGACCGTTTTCATCATGTGCTCGACCGCCAACTGTTGATAATGGTCGGCGATTTGGACACCGAGGTGGCGTGAGCCGGAGTGGATGACGAGAAACGTGCGTCCGGCTTCGTCGCGGTTCACTTCGATGAAGTGATTGCCCGAGCCGAGCGTGCCGACCGAGCGGAGGGCCCGGTCCAGTTTATACGGCGCCCGCACGTCCTCGAGCGGGAGCTCGGAGGCATACGGGTGTGCCGCATCCCGGATATTCATCCCGCTCGGTACGTATTGATGGATGACGTCGTCGAGCCGTTGAAAGTCGATTCGTTTCGCTTTGATCTCCGTGCAGAGCATGCCGCACCCGAGGTCGACCCCGACAAGGTTCGGCACGACCTTGTCGTGAATCGTCATCGTCGTCCCGACGACCGAGCCTTTGCCGGCATGCATGTCCGGCATAATTCGAATCGAGGCACCCGCTGTGAACGGTTGGTCAACGAGTGTTTGGATTTGGGCCCGCGTCATATCGTCAATCCGTTCATTGAACACTTTGGCCCGGTTATGCTTTCCGATAATCTCCATATTGCCTCCTTAACTGATGGCTTGTTGTTTACTTTGCAGCTCATGCATCCGGGCGTAAACGCCGCCTGCGGCGATGAGCGACTGATGGGTGCCCCGCTCGATGATGTGCCCATGATCGAGGACGAGAATTTGATCCGCTTCCCGTATCGTCGAGAGACGGTGCGCGATGACGAACGTCGTCCGGCCGTATGTGAGCGTCTTAAGCGCATCTTGGATCAGCGCTTCTGTCTCAGAATCGACGCTTGCCGTCGCCTCATCTAAGACGAGGATGGCTGGGTCGAAGACGAGGGCGCGGGCGAAGCTGATCAACTGACGCTCCCCGCTCGAGAGCGAGGCGCCGCGTTCGATGACCGGCTCGTCTAACCCGTGTGGCAACTGTTTGACAAAACGATCGGCTCCGACCGCCGTCAGCGCGCGCCATACCCGGTCGTCCGAGATCGTCTCGTCTCCGAGCGTCACGTTCGTCCGAATCGAGCCTGTGAACAAGAACGGGTCTTGAAGCACGATGCCGAGATGGGCCCGGACGGCTTGGGTCGGTAGTTTCGTCACGTCCATACCGTCAATGTTGAGCGTTCCTTCTGACGGGTCATAGAAGCGCATGAGCAAGTTCATGATCGAACTCTTACCGCTGCCGGTATGTCCGACGAGCGCCACCGTCTCACCTGGTTCCGCGTGGATATCGATATGTTGCAGTACCGGTTTTCCGGCTTCATAGCTGAATGATACGTCCTCGAAGGAAACCTCACCTTTAAAGCGGGCGATACGTTCCGAGGATACGTCTTCCCCTTTCTCGTCGAGCAGTTGGAACATCCGGTCTGCCGAGACGAGAGCCTGTTGGAGCGGGGACAGTTGGTTCATGATTTGCGTGACCGGCTCAAAGATCCGTGACACATAATCGATATAGGCGTACAAAATCCCGAGCGTGAGCACGCTGCCCGTACCGAGCGTCTGCGCACCGACGACCCAAATGAGTAAGGCGAGCGCCATGTTACGGAAGAAGTTGACCAAGTTGTGTGACATGAGTGCATCCAATTTAAGTAGCTTCCGTCTTGTTTGAAAGTTGTCGCTATTTTTCTCGTTGAACTCGTCATAGACGAGGTCTTCTTTGACGTACGACTGAATGATCGGCATCGTCTGGATGCTCTCATTCAACTGCGCGTTCATGTCGGCGACGAGGGCACGGACACGGAAGTTGTTTCGCGTCGACAGCCGTTGGAACAACTTGATCCATACGATGACGACCGGGATGATGATGAGTGAGACGAAACCGAGGCGTGCGTCCAAGAAGAACATGGCGATCAAGACACCAATCATCATGACGACGCTTTGGAAGACACGTGCGAGCACGCCTAAATACAAGTCGCGAATCGTCTCGGTGTCATTCGTAACGCGGCTGACAATTTTCCCGATCGGGGTCTGGTCAAAGTAGCGGACCGGAATCGTCTGTAAGTGCCGCATGACATCGAGTCGCATCGTCTTGACAATCTTATGGGCCGAGCGCTGCAGGAGCATCTGTTGCCCCCAGTTCAAACCTGCCGCGATGAGAAGCAAGACAACGTACAAGGCAGATAACAAAAGCACGGCCCGAAGATCCGTCTCATAAAACTGGAACACATCGGTCGAGGAGAGCGGCACGATATTGTCGTACGTCGCTGATTCCTCGCTTCGTGTGATGGTGAGGACTCCGTTTTCGACTTCACGTACCCCACCGTTCATGACGGCATCTGGGACAAGATAATATCCGTCTGTCGTCTGAACGATCGAGACGGGGCGGACGACTGTCTCTCCGTCAAGCCGTGTTTCTTTTTCATAGGAGTTGCCGTCAAAGGCGACACTCCCGCCTGACTCGACTTGAACCCAGTCGCGCTCGATGGCGACGATATGGTCATCGATGATAATTTTGGCGATATATGGTCCCGCGAGTTCCGCGCCGACCGCTAAAAAGAGTAACATCAAGCCGAGGAAAATCGAGTGCTTCACTTGTTTGGCGTACCCAACGAGTGAGCGAATCGTCCGTTTCCTGCGGGCTGGATCCAATTCATATTGATCGATCATGAGAGATTCCCCCTTTCCCGGATTACTCCGACTCTCCTTGTCGAACGTATTGTTCATAATACCAACCGCGTCGTTCCATCAGTTGATCATGTGTGCCCCGCTCTGTGACGCGACCGTCTTGCAGCACAAGAATCTGGTCGGCATGGGCGACGGCGGATAGGCGGTGTGCGACGATGAACGTCGTCTGTTCGGCCCGGCTCGTCCGGACCGAATCGATGATGCGCGCTTCCGTCTTGGCATCGACCGCTGAAAGCGAATCGTCGAGCAAAAGGATCTCTGGGTCTTTCAAGAGCGCGCGAGCGATGGACAGCCGTTGTTTCTGACCGCCCGAGAGCATAACCCCTTGCTCCCCGACGACGGTGTCGAGACCGTTCTCCAAATGCTCGATATCGGTGTCGAACGCCGCGAGCCGAATCGCCGTCTCGAGGTCTTGTTCGGTCGCATCGTTTGAACCGAACAAGATGTTGTCACGGACCGTCTTCGAGAACAGCAGATGTTCTTGCGAGACGTAACCGCTCCAACCCCGAACGGTATCGAGTTTGATGTCGTGAATCGGGATTCCGTTGACGAGTAATGAGTCATCAATCGGATACTCTCGGAGCAATTGACGCAACAGCGTCGTCTTCCCGGCTCCGGTCGGTCCGACGATGCCGATCGTCTCGCCGCGCGACACGTGCAAGACGATGTCTTCAAGCGAGGCGCGGGTCGTTCCCGGGTATTGGAATGACAGTGATTTGAATGTGATTTTTTCCGGGGCGTCGACTTCGACCGTCCCGGTTGAGACGACGTCCGGTGGTTCGTTCATCGTCGCCTCGATGCGCTCAAGGCTCGCCGTTCCGCGTTGGACGACGTTGATCAGTTCGCCGAATGCGTACATCGGCCAAATGAGCATCCCCAGATAGATATTGAACGAGACGAGCTGTCCGAGCGTGATGTCATTCGTGAACACGAGATACGTGCCGAACGATAACCCGATCAAGTAACTGAGTCCGACGAGCAGTTTAATGACCGGTTCGAACAAGACGTCGATTTTCGCGACGTGCATGTTTTTCGCCATCACATCGTCGGTGATCGTATCGAACTTTTTCGTATCCGCCTCTTCTTGAACGAACGAGCGGACGACCCGAAGGCCTGAAATCGATTCGACGACTTGGTCGTTCATCACGCCGAACGAGTCCTGCGCCGCTGTGAAGCGGGCATGGATTTGGCGGCCGAGCTTATTCATCGACCAGGCGAGGAGCGGCATCGGCAAGAGCGCCGCGAGCGTCAACTTCCAATCGATGAACACCCCCATGATTGTGAGAGCAATCAACGTCATATTGAACGAATCGACGAGCGTCATGACGCCGAAACCGGCCGTCCGTTCAACCGCTTTCAAATCGTTCGTCGCGAGCGCCATCAAATCCCCGGTGCGATGCTGTTGATAAAAGCGCGGCGTCTGCCGGAGCAGGTGACCGAAGAAGCGGGCCCGTAATTTCTTCTCAAGCAGGAACGCCGTCCCGAAGAGACGAGCAATCCATAAATACGAGAGGACGTACGATAATACCATGATGCTGAGCAATGACCCGACGATCATGACGAGACGTTCCGTCGTCAAGCTCCCTTCGCGGATGGCGTCAATCGCCTGTCCGATGATCCATGGCGGCAGCATATCGACGACGCCGGTGATGATTAGCAGGATGATGGCGACGATATACGTCCGCTTCTGTCTTTTAATAAACCAATCCAATTGCTTAATCAGTTTCATGACTGATTCCCCCTTTCGTCCTTTCCGCGCACGCAAAAAAGCGCACGTCACCTGATTGTGCAACCAATCGGATGAAGTACGCTTCTGAGTCTTCAGTCTTTTGCATGGTCAGGGAAAGGACACTACCCCTATCCAGCTGCCAAATTACGCAGTCAAATACGAGTAGCCATATGATGTTGTGTGTGTGCGTTGTAGTGTTGGAATGTACTTCATCATGCTGGCTCCTCTCTGTTCATAGTTTGAAAATCTACTAAAACCTTAGCAGACTGTTCAGAAAATTGTCAATATTATTGTCGTAAATAATTTGTAACTTTTTTACAAGAAGAATGTGGCGAGCACCAAACCGACAAGTCCGGTTGCCGTCACGTAGTAAATCATCGGCATGAGCGTGTAGCGAATGATCGTTCCCTCTTTTCCAAGAAGACCTGCGACCGAGGCGACCGCGACGACGTTCATGACACAAATCATGTTACCGGCGTTCGCTCCTGCCATCTGCATCGATAACGCGAGCGTCTCGTTCAAACCGACGGACTCAGCGACATTCGTCGTCAAGCTCGAGAACATCATGTTCGAGAACGTGGCCGAACCGGATACGAAGGCGCCGAGCGCCCCAATCCACGGTGCGACGAGCGGCCAAACGCCGCCGAACGTATCGGCTGCGGCCGTTGCGAGTTCGACCGGCATCGAAGCCAGCCCAGCTCCGCCGTTTTCTGAATGAATGAAAATTCGGACCATCGGCACTGACGCGGCAAGCGTGATGGCCGTCCCGACCACACCAAGCGTCGTCGCTTTGAATACCGAGGTCACTTGTGACCAGCTCATGTTGTGGAGGAAGAATGTCACAATCATCGTCAAGATGAACATGAACCCTGGCGAGTAGAACGGTTCCCACGACGTCGAGATCCCTTCGACCCCGATAATGTCTGGCAAGTCGATACGGACGCTGCGTGTCAATTCGTTCAAGAATGGCACGGTTCGTGTCAACACGAGGAAGATCGTCAAAATCAAGTATGGTGCCCACGCCTTCCATTGCGGAAGTTCCCGTTTACCTTTACCAACAGACGGTTTCTCAATGGGTTGGTCGATTTCATCGGCATAGCCGTCGAACGTCCACACCCGTTTTGGCATGAGAATGCCTTTGCGTGCCATTGCGACAATGATTACGAGACCTGTCAACCCGCCGAGCATACCCCCGAATTCAAATCCGAGAATGAGCGTCCAAATGTAAGCCGGGATGCTGTAAGCAAGTGCCGCGATGATGGCGATCGGGAACACTTCGAGTGCCGGTTTAATCGATTTCTCTTTACTGAAAAATCGTGTCAGCATGAGGATTAAAATGAACGGGATGAATAAACCGACGAACATGTCGATGAGTACCGTCTGCAAGACGACCGTTGTCAAAAACTCGATTGCCTCCGGTTGGTTGACGTCAAGTGACAACCCGTTCCCAATCCCGATTAAGGCCGGTGTCCCGACCGCACCGAACGTGACGGCCGATACGTCAGCCGACAAGGCGATGACGACCGCCGCGATTGGCGGGAAGCCGAGCGCGATTAACAGCGGAGCCGCGACCGTGGCCGGTGTCCCGAAGCCGGAAGCACCCTCGATGAACGAGACGAACAACCAGCCGACGATGAGCACTTGAATCCGAGGATCCGGGGTGATGTTGACGAATCCAGAGCGGATGGCGTTCATTCCACCGCCCTCTTTCATCGTATTCATCATTCCAATCGCACCGTACACAATCCAGACCGTCGTGACGGCAATCACGAGTCCTTGTAATGTTGCTGCCGTGATTCGCGTCGCATCGAGTTGCCAAACGAAGAACGCAAGTCCTGCTGTCAATACGAGCGAGAGCGGCATCGCGACCGACGCCGGTAAACGCATAATGACCAATAATACGAGCACTGCCACAATCGGCATGAGTGCTGTAATCCATTCAAAAATCGTCAATGTAGACCCACCTTTTCAGATTTTTCCCCTACCGTAAATGAATCTCCCATTATGACTCTTGTTCAGCGAGTCGATCTAAAGCCCGGTCAATCACCTCATATGGAAAACCTTTGCGTCGAAGCTGCATCTTCATCCGCTGTTTTCGCTCATATGGGGCATATCCACTGAACTTCCGATTCAGTTTTTCTGCCTGTGTCAAACAAGCCGAAAGTTCAACGTCCTCATCCTCGTTCTCCCAAAACGTGAGAATCGCCTCTGAAATAATATCAAACGTAAATCCCCTTTGCATTAGGGTTTGTTGAATTCTTTGTTGCACTTCTGTGGCAGAACGGCGATTTGTTTCCATTTGTTTCCTATTTACAAACTTTCCGGCCTTTTCAAGCTGGTCTTCATGCGAAATTGCGCCGATGACTTCTTCAATGATGTCAGGGTCGATTCGGAGCTGGGTGAGTTCTCGTTTGATTTTGACCGGTCCGCTCGGACTCGTATTGAACTTCGTCTGAGTGTAGGCTTTGGCAAATTCAGCATCGTTCAAGTAGCGTTGTTCGATCAATCGCTCGATGACGCGTTTGATGGCTGCCTCATCTATCTCTTTCTTCACGAGGTAGTCACGTACCTCTGAAACGGCACGCATTCGGTACGATAAATAATTGACAGCCGCTTTATACGCTTTTTGTTCTTCTTCGGCTTGAAGAACGTCTCGGACGAAGTCGTCTTCAAGCTCCATCCCTTTCGTCAATTCATATTTGATGAAGACGTCAAGGTCGATGGCGAACGCAAACTCCTCACGTCCGTCCTTCTCGACGTATACGTTGAGCCGATCTTTATTTTTTTTCTGGGTCGTAAACTTGGCAATTTTCACGAAATCCCTCCATTTCCTACTTCTAACATATCACGTTCCCCTTTCGAGCAGGATTTTTGATAAGTTAGAAGAAAGGGTATTCACAATACGAACGGTCCGCTTTCTTTATGGAACTCATACCCGTTTTGAAATCGCTTCAATATACTGGAGGGAGACTTATGAAAATTGCAATCACCGGCGGAACCGGACTAATCGGTCGCCCGCTCGTCCGCGCGCTCGCCGAAGCTGGACATCAAGTCGTCGTATTGACGCGGCACCCACGCCCACGACAACGAGGAATCTCGTTCGTTGAATGGTTGACGCCTGACAGCCAGCCTGAGTCCGAATTGCAAGACGTCGACGCCTTCATCCATTTGGCCGGCGCTTCAATCAACGATGGACGCTGGACACATAAACAGAAACAAGCCATTCTTCAAAGCCGGATCGATGGGACGAAAGAAGTCGTCCGCATCATAAAAAATATGAAACGCAAGCCGAGCGTCGTCATCAGCGGATCCGCCATTGGAATCTATGGGGAAGATCGATCGATCACGTATTCGGAGGCGACCCCGCTCCCCGACCGGACCAATTTTTTAGGCAACGTCTGCGTATTGTGGGAAAAAGAGGCGGCACCCGTTCAAGACATGGGCATCCGTCTCGTCACGATGCGGACCGGTGTCGTCTTATCCAATGACGGCGGTGCCTTCCCGCTCATGAAACTGCCGTACACGCTCGGTGTCGGTGGACGACTCGGCTCTGGCAAGCAATGGGTACCATGGATTCATTTGGACGACCTCGTCCGCCTGTTCGTCCATATCCTTGAGACGAGTTCAATCGAGGGACCCGTCAACGGCACGGCACCGACGCCGGTGACGATGGACGAGTTCGGCAAAACGCTCGGTCGGTTGATGCATCGTCCCCATTGGGCACCCGCCCCGGCGCCGCTCCTCAAACTCGCACTCGGAGAAAAGAGCGTCATCGTCCTCGAAGGCGCGAAAGTCGTTCCGACGAAAGCACTCAACAATGGTTTCCGGTTCCGCTATGAAACGCTAGAACCCGCCTTGAAACAACTACTACATTTGACTTGAAAGGAGCCGGCACGTGAGTAATTTGTTAATTCGTAACGCCCATATTTATCCGATCACGGCACCACATTTTTACGGGGATCTGCGCGTCAAAAACGGCAAAATTGTCGAGATGGCGGACCTATTAGATCCGCATGATGGAGAAACGGTCATCGAGGCCGAGGGTAACTTTTTGTTCCCCGGCTTCATCGACGCCCACACTCACCTCGGGTTGTATGACGAAGGGACAGGCTCTGTCGGCAACGATGCGAACGAGACCGTCGAGGCGATGACGCCGCACGCCCGGGCCATCGATGGCGTCTATCCGCTCGATGAGGGCTTCCGTGAAGCGCTCATGGCCGGGGTGACAGCCGTCCAGGTCATGCCTGGCAGTATGAACGTCATCGGCGGCGTGACGAGTGTCATCAAAACCCATGGCCGCTTCATCGAGGACATGGTGCTCCGACGCTATGCCGGCCTGAAGCTCGCGCTCGGCGAGAACCCGAAACGCGTCCACAGCATGGGTAAATCCGGCGAATTGACCCGGATGGGCATCATGGGGTTATTGCGAGAAGCGTTCCGGACCGTCGACTCGACGAAGACGATCGGCACGTTCGGCAGCCAGATGATTCAACTGGCGCTCGATCGCAAGATGCCGATTCGCGTCCACGCCCACCGCGCCGACGATATTTTATCGGTCGTCCGCTTCGCACAAGAGTTCGACCTCGATTATCGGATCGAGCACTGTACGGAAGGACATCTCGTCGCCGAAAAGTTGCGCGAACTCAGTGTCAAACACGTCACCGTCGGCCCGACGTTCACGCGAAAGTCGAAAATCGAACTCCAGAACAAGACATGGGAGACGTATCGGATTCTACATGAGCACGATATGATTGTCTCGATCACGACGGACCATCCTTATACGCCGGTTCAATATTTGAACCTTTGCGCCGGACTTGCTGCCCGCGAAGGACTCCCGGTCGACGTCGCGCTCCGTGCCATCACGATTCATCCGGCCGAGTCGCTCGGTGTGGACGACCGCATCGGCTCGCTCGAAATCGGCAAAGATGCCGACCTCGTCTTGTGGAGCCACTTTCCGCTCGATTACATGTCTAAGCCGATCATGACGATCGTCAACGGTCACATCGTTTACTCGACGAGCCGTTCAAAAACCCATCATGAGATGTGAGTGACACCAGTCGTGAAAGCGCTCTTATTATTTTTTTATGAAGTTGCATTTTATTTACTTGCTTTTTCAAAAAAACTATATAAAATAATCTTGTAACTTCATAAAAGGGAGCAGCCAAGGCAAGTTCGAACAACGAAGCCAGAAGTATGCTTTCGTTACAACTATTCTTCAGCGGTCTGAAATAGGAGGAGGAATGTAAAGGTGCTCAAATTTCGTGAGCTTACCGACTGCGCGGAGTTGTTCGAACTGATGCAACACCCAGATGTCTTTCCGTATGTCCGTCAAAAGACGGTCCACTTTGACGAGTTTTTATTTAGCACGAAGCAAATCATCGAGCTAGAAGAGCAAGGAAATATCATCTCACGTACTATCACGAACGAGTTCGGTACCCCGATCGGGACGATCAGCTTGTTCGATGTGGAATCCGGCTACGGGTTCCTCGGGACGTGGCTTGGCAAACCGTATCACGGCAAAGGTTACAATCAAGTCGCGAAAGAAGCGTTCTTCTCTGAACTTTTCTTCGAGCTTGACATCGAAAGTGTATTTTTGAAAATCCGTCAATCAAATGAGCGTTCGATCGCGGCGGCCGAGAAACTGCCGTACGCGTTCTGCGCCAATGAGATTCGGTCTGAATTACTAACTGAAATCAATCAAGGGGATGTCGAATACGTCTTGTATGAAGTGTCGAAGTCGAGTTTTCAACTCTACTTGCACTCACTCCATGCGCCTGAGTTCGACCATACGTACGAAGCCCAGCTCGAAGCATAAGCCAATTCTGACAAAGAATTGGCTTTTTTGTGGCATTTTTGTGTGGATTTCATGAGGACAACTTTACGGCAATGAATATTTCTGTTCTAATTCGGAGAGATAGGTATGATAGAGGTATGAGGGAATTATCACACATCCTCGTTAACCGTTTTGTAAAGGAGAATGCCCAATGTCAGAACCAACGTTTCGCATCTTAGTGACCGATGATGAAGAACAAATGCGAGATTTACTCGTTTCGAATTTAGAGAAGGAAGGATATGAGACCGTCACAGCCACGAACGGTCTTGAGGCGATCGACTTATTAAAAGAACAGTCGTTCCACCTCGTCCTGCTCGACGTGATGATGCCTGAACTCGACGGCCTCACGGCTTGCATGCGCATCCGTGAGTTCTCGAACGTGCCGATTATCATGCTCACGGCCCGTTCGGAAGAACTCGACCGCATCCACGGGTTGAAAATCGGCGCGGATGACTATATCACGAAGCCGTTCAGCCCGCGTGAGCTGCTCGCCCGGATCGAGGCGACGCTTCGGCGGACACATAACTTCTCGAAAGAACAAGAAGCGACGTTCGACACCGGTGTCCTATCGATTGATATTGACGGCCGCGCGGTCAGCGTGAAAGGCAAAACGGTCAACTTGACCCGCAAAGAGTTCGATTTGCTCTACTTGTTCATCACGAACGAAGAGAAAGTGTTCTCACGTGAACAACTGCTCGACCAGATTTGGGGCACCGAGTACCACGGTAACCTGCGGACGGTCGATACCCACATCAAGACGCTTCGCCTCAAGCTCGGTGAAGCAGGTGGCTACATTCAAACCGTCTGGGGGATCGGCTACAAGTTCGAGGCGACCGTATGAAGCAATACACGATCCGGAAGCGGATTTGGATCACCATCTGGACCGCCAGCCTCTTCTCCGCGTTCGTGTTCATCATCATGACGTTTTACTTGTACGACAAGTTCTATATCCAAACGCAAGAAGAACTGCTCATCAACCGCGGCGAGAAGCTCGTCACCATCTATAAGGCAGACGGCTTCTCTGACGCGTTTTCCGACAGTATGACGTACACGAACGAACTGACCGAGACGAAAGTGTTCCTGTCGTCGGTCCGAGAAGACAGCCTCGGCTCAGGCAAGACGTTTTTACGGGAACAAGACCTCGCCAAGCTACAAGACGGCTACGCGATTTCGGTCACCCGCAAACACCCGACCGAGGATGTCGACATCCTTATGTCCGCCTTCCCGCTCATCCGGGACGGCGAGCTCGACAACGCCCTCATCTTGTACATGGAACTGAGCAAGATCAGTGAGCCGTTCCAACCAATCCGGCTCATGATCACGTTCTTGCTCATCTTGATGATTGTGAACTTGCTCATCTTCGGCACCCAGATCATCGATACGATTATCCAACCGCTCATTCAAATGAAACGAGCGTCCCAAGTGTACGCCAAAGGTGACTTCTCACACCGCATCCCCATCTATTACGATGATGAGATCGGTGAGCTCGCCGAGACCTTGAACCGGATGGCCGAATCGCTCGGTCTCGTCGAAGAGCAACGGAAAGAGTTTTTAGCGAACGTCAGCCACGAATTACGGACGCCACTGTCGTATATTCGCGGTTATACGGAGATGCTCCAAGACCCGTCGCTCGACGAGAAAACGAAAAATCAATATTACGAGATCATCGAGAACGAGACGGAGCGCTTGCAACGGCTCGTCAACGATTTGCTCGACTTGGCCCAACTCGAACGCGACTCGTATCCGATGACGAAAGAACCGGTCGTCTACTCGCAAGTGCTCGAAGACGTCTTGTATCGCTTCGAACCGATCGCTCGGGCGAAAGGTGTCACCATCGAGACGGACCTCGACTTCGACTTGATCATTCTTGGAGACCATGACCGGCTCGAGCAAGTCGTCGGGAATTTGCTTGATAACGCCCTACGCTATACGGAAGCTGGGAAATCGATTCATGTGAAGACGTATGCGACCGCCGACAATGCCGTCACCGAGATTCGGGATGAAGGTCGAGGCATTCCGAAAGAGGACCTCGATCAATTGACGAAGCGATTTTATCGTGTCAATAAGTCACGGACACGCGAAGACGGTGGGACCGGACTCGGACTCGCCATCGCCAAACACATCATGGAACGTCATGGCGGCTCGATGCACTTCACTTCAGAAGTCGGCAACGGAACGACCGTCACGCTCACTTTGCCGCTCTTGCCAGACGAAGACATATAAAAAAGACAGCTACGTGAGCTGTCTTTTTTATATGTCTTTCCCTTTATAGGCGTCATCCGATTCATTCATAAGACGTTCACGCTCAGCGTGTGTCTGCGGATAGCCGTTCGCTTGCCACTCGGCTCGATAGTTCGAGTCGAGTTGGGTGAGGCCTTCCTCCGCCTCATCCTTATCCGAATCGACGCTTTCCATCTTGTCCATCTTGCTCCATGTATCGTCATCGCGGTCCTGGGTCAAGAGCGCCGCCACTTTCGGTGCGACGAGCGCGGCCCCGGCTACCCCGAGCACGATTCCCATCAATACTTTCTTATCCATCCGAATACCCCTCCTTAGTCACTATGTACGGATAATTCCACTGTTCCGCAAAATTGAAACCAAATTTCTAAAGCGTTTACACCCATTCAGGAAGTGGAATAACAGTCAAGACAAGGAGGCGATGAAGATGAAACAGTCAAAAGATACGTCTAAACGACCGTTCGATAACCCGGATGCCGTCGATACGGACAAGGAGAGCATCTTCGACCAGGAAGGGATGGAGACCGTCGACCCGATCCCGGTAGAAGAGCTGAACCAGAAAGTAAAAGACGAAAAACAAAAGCGACACTCGAAAGATGACTCGGTGAGCGAAAAAAAATATGACGGCAACAAATAAAGATGCGGACGAAATTCGTCCGCATCTTTACGTTACGTTAAATCGCTTGGTGAGAAGCCGTATGGCAGCATCTCTTCTTTCGTCATTACTTTCGTATCCCCGGCCATGTTCGCGAGAATCAACGTAAAGTCGTCACTCGCAAACTCGGCGATGACTTGACGGCAAGCCCCGCACGGTGAGATTGGTCCGTCCGTGTCGCCAACGACGACGACGGTTTCAATCGCCTTGCTGCCTTCCGATACCGCTTTGAAGATGGCAGTCCGTTCCGCACACATCGACAAGCCGTACGAGGCGTTCTCGACGTTGCAACCCGAAATTTCTTTGCCAGTCTCGTCGATGACGACAGCCCCGACATTGAACTTCGAATAAGGGGTATAGGCGCGCGATCGTGCATCAATCGCTTTATGGACAAGCTCGTTCACTTTTTCTTGTGGGATCATCTGATGTTCCTCCGCTTCTTAACGTTTATCAAAGAAGTCTGACATCTGAACTATAACGTGAAAACGCCGTTCTTGCAAGCGTTTTCACAACCCCGTCAATACTTTTTCTTTTTCTTCTTCTCGAAGACGACAATTGACTCGACGTGCGCCGTCTGCGGGAACATATCGTACGGCTGGATATAGTTGATCTTATAGTCGGCCTTCATGAGCTGATCCGCGTCACGTGCGAGCGTCTGTGGGTTACATGACACATAGACGATCCGTTTTGCTTTCGATGAGATCATCGCGTTCAACAGTTGATGATCTACCCCTGTGCGCGGCGGGTCGACGACGATGACGTCTGGGATCCATCCGTCCTTCACCCAGCGCGGGATCCAGTGCTCAGCCCGGCCTTCGACATAAGTCGCATGGCTGAAGCCGTTCTCACGCATGTGCGCGTTCGCATCTTCGACTGCTTCCGGGACGACTTCCATCCCGCGAATCTCTTTCGCGTGCGGCGCGAGCCATAACCCGATCGAACCGACACCGGCATACGCATCGATGACCCGTTCTTCGCCCGTAAGCTTAGCCGCCTCGACGACTTCACGATACATGATTTCCGTCTGCGCCGGGTTGAGCTGGAAGAACGCACGCGGTGACAAGTGATAATGGACGTCATCGAGTTGCTCGTCCATCTTGTCTTGACCGGCGATATGGACCGTACGGTAACCGAAGATGACACCGGAACGGTTCGAGTTAATGTTGATGTGGAACGATACGACGTTCGGCAACGCCATGATGCGGTCGCTCAATTCGTCTAAACGCGGGACGTCCTCATTCCCGACGACGAGCACGACTTGGACATCGTCTGTCTTGTAACCTGAGCGGACGATAACGGTACGGGCGAAACCGATGTCACGGCGCGCATCGTATACCGGGATGTCGAGCTCGTTCAAAATGCGGACAATGGCGTTGTTGATATTCGTCGTGTCTCGTTGTTGCACCATACAATGTTCGATTGGCACGAGCTCGTTCGTATTCGGCTTGTAGAGGCCCGACACGATTTCGCCACGGCGCGTCGAGAGCGGGAACTGTGATTTGTTGCGGTAGTACCAAGGGTTGTCCATCCCTTTCGTACCACGGATATCCGACTTGTCGACGTTCAATTTTGTCTTCTGGCGGAAGGCGTTGCGGACGATTTCTTCTTTATAGTCCATCTGCAGGCGCGGACTCATATGCTGAATTTGGCAACCGCCGCACTCGTCATAAATTGGACATGGCGGTGTGACCCGGTCCGGCGAGTCGTTGTCGCGCTTGATGACGCGGGCCTCGGCATAGTTCCGTTCGACGCGTGTAATCTCGACTTTCGCTTTTTCGCCCGGCAATAAGTTCGGGATGAAGATGACCATCCGATCAATCGTCGCGATGCCCTCTCCGTTAATGCCTAGCCGTTCGGCTTGGGCGCTTGTGTATTCTCCTACGATCAGTTTCAATGTGTTTCATCCTTTCGAGATACTTGTTCTAAATCTTTGGCGTAACGTACGACTTTCGCACGTAAGGAATCAATATCAGCTAACAATCGATGCAAATCCTCTGGCGTCGTGAATTCGTCCAACGTATTGACTGATAAGCACAGTAATTCCGTTCTCGATTTTAACACGTTCATTTTTCCTGCCGTATCTGTTCGTGATTTACCCATCTCGTGATCGCTCCTTTGGTTCGTGACAAAGAGTTGTTATTATAGCATACTATTTCGTGTGACTTGATGAAAAGGTGGAATTGATATGCAAAACATCTCGACAACGTTTGATCCATGGGAAGCTTACCTCGATCAAACTGAGTTCGGTCGCCTCGTCCTTTCGAACGTCGAAGTGACGACGACCAAGCTATGCAATATGCGCTGCGAACATTGCGCGGTCGGCTATATGCTTGATCAGAAGGAAGAACCTGAAGTCCCGCTCGACCTATTGATTTCGCGCCTCGATGAGATCGAGCATTTACGCGCGTTCTCAATCACAGGCGGCGAACCGATGCTGTCGATGAAATCGGTGCGCAACTACGTCGTCCCGTTGCTTCGTTATGCGAAAGAACGCGGGGCGCGGACACAAATCAACTCGAACTTGACGCTCCCACTCTCTCGCTACCATCTTATTACCCCTTACCTCGACGTTTTGCACATTTCGCATAACTGGGGAACGGACGCCGACTTCCTAGAGGGCGGCTTTGCGATGATGGACCGCAAGCCGAGCGAATCCGCTCGCCTTAAGATGCTTCAGACGATGAAAGACAACGCCCGTGCGCTCACGGCCGAGGGTGTGATCGTATCGGCCGAGACGATGCTCAACAAGCGGACGATCCCGCACTTGAAAGAAATCCATGAAGAGATCGTCGCACTCGGCTGTCAGCGTCATGAAGTGCACCCAATGTACCCCGCCGATTTCGCAAGCGCGCTCGAGTCAGCGTCGCTTCCCGACACCCGCCAAGCGATTCACGACTTGCTCGACGTCCGGGACGAGAACGTATGGATGCTATTCGGGACGTTGCCGTTTTACGCCTGTTCCGACTTGCCTGAAGACCGCGCTTTATTGAAGCGGCTCCACGAGGCGAAAAACGTGACCGTGCGAAACGACCCGGATGGCCGCTCGCGTCTCAACACGAACATCTTCGACGGCCAGATCATCGTCACCGACTTCGGAGATGAGCTCGGGACGCTCGGGACGTTGTATGACACATCGTTCCAAGACGCGTACGAGACATGGACGAACAGCAGCTTGAACGCCACGCTGTCTTGCCACTGCCCGGCCGTCAAATGTCTCGGGCCGAACGCGCTCGTCAAACAAGCGTACTACCCAAACGTGAACTTCCGGGAACGTGTCGCTGAGCCGTTTTAATTGTTTCGATTCGGGAAATATTCAGTATATAAACTGAATCGAGGTGTTTGAAGATGACAGCCATCTATGTATTCATGATTACCGTCATGGCCATCATCATTTTCGGTGGTGTGCTCAGCATCTTATTGACAGCCGCATTCGTTTCAGACAAAGTAGACCGTGATGAAGTATTCAGTCAAGGCAGTTGGGACGATGAACTCTTACACTTGAACCATCTCACCCAACCGATTGACGAGCCAAAAAGCTGAGACTCTTCTCAGCTTTTTATTATGTATTAAATAATGAGGTGAATTATGCAACGCTTTCGGTTTTCCATTTTATTACTTGTCGTCTTTATATCTGGTTTGATTCAAGGCGCGCTCATCCCGTTATTGTCGACGCTTATCGAACGCGATGGCAATCCGGCCTGGTTGAACGGGTTGAATGCGACGATGCTCTATCTCGGGGTCATCGTCTCCGCTCCGCTACTCGAACGGTTCGTCCGCAAGTATGGATTTCGGCCGACCATCGTCCTCGGCATCATCTTGACGGCGCTTGCCACGTTCTTTTTGCCGCTTTGGCCGTCACTGCTCATGTGGGCGCTCATGCGTTTCGTGATCGGTTTCGGGGATTCAGCACTCCATTACGGATCTCAAGTGTGGGTCACCTCAGCGAGTGACAAGCGGAGCCTCGGCCGGGCAATGGCGTATTACGGGATGGCGTTCAGCCTCGGTTTCGCGGTCGGTCCACTCATCGCTCCGCTCGTCGACCTCCATTTTTGGCTGCCGTTCCTCGTCTTGATCGTCTTCTGTCTCGCATCCTTGTTCTTGATTTTTAAGGTCGACAACGAATACCCGGAAGCCGAGAAAGTGAAGACCGACTCGAAAGGACGGATCCGGCTCGTCCTCATCGGTGGCGGCTATACGCTCTTACCCGCCTTTACATACGGGTTCCTCGAGGCGAGCTTGAACGCGAACTTGCCGATTTTTACGGTTCGGAACGACATCGGGCTCACGCAGACGAGTACGCTCATCACGACATTCATCGTCGCCTCGATCATCGTGCAGTTACCGCTCGGCCGGCTCGCCGACCACTTCGGGAAGAAGCGAATCCTGCAAATCGTATTGACACTCGGCACGCTCGTCTTCGCCGTCGCCAACCTTGCCGTCGACCATTACGTCTGGCTCCTCGTCTTGTTCGCGCTCGCCGGCGCCGGGCTCGGCTCGACATATTCGCTCGGGCTCGCCCATATGACGGAAGTGTTGCCGCGTTCGTTGTTACCGACCGGCAATATGCTCTATAGCATCTCGTTTAGTGTCGGTTCGATTAGCGGCCCGATGATTGGCGCGTTTTGGATTGCGTTGCCGAAAGAAGTGTATTTCTTGATGTATACACTCATTCTTGGCATTTTGGCCATCAGTTTGTTCACGGCCAAGGCCAAGCCGATTGACGTCTAAAAGGGAGGGTCTCCGCGGAGACCCTCCCTTTTTATGTCATTCTTTCACCGGACCAAGCCTGACATCGTTCCGTTCAAATGCGCGCATGAACACTTCATCAAGCGCGAACGGTTCTGTCTCAAGTGAGGCCAATACGTCTGACTTGAGCGTGACCTCGATGACGCGGTCATTGATTTGCCACTTCGTCTGAATATCCTCTCCTTGCCGCATGGCACGCGCATCAACTTGCTCGTGGTGTTCCTTCAATCCGCGACTCACGCACTTCATCACGTATTTGACGTACTCGTCCCGCGGTTGACGGGAGATGAGTATGTTTCGGACAATCGGATTTCTTGCCACGGTACAATCCTCCCTTCTAATCAGATTCGCACGCAAGTCTTTACAACGAAGACCGATTTTCAACTGAAAGAATTCAGAATTTTTAATATATTTTGCCATGAGAACAAGATTCCGTCAACTGTGCTCCGCCGTGAATGGATCAACGGGCCGCACGGTTCGTTTTCCCTTGGAAATAAGTCGAGAGATAAATGCCTGAGATGACGAACAATAACCCGACGAGCGCGTTCCACGGAATCGTCTCGCCGAGTAGAACACTCGATAAGACAACGCCGAATAAGGGAACAAAGAACATATAGAGCGACACCCGGCTGACCGGATTATATTTCATCAGTGTGTTCCACAACGTGAATCCGATTGCTGACAATAGAGCAAGGTATAGCAAGAAGAAGAGCGTCGTCACTGTATAAGGCAGGAATACATCCCCAGGTGCGAGGACATAACCGACGACGAGCAGTCCGAGCGAGCCGAATACCATCGCCCAAGCCGTCATCGGAGCGACGTCATGGCTGCGTGAATAATCTTTGGCAATCAAGTTCCCGAACGCGCCTGAAATCATCGCCATAATGAGCAGGACCTCACCGATGCCAAAGCCAATCTCAGCATGCGCCGTCGGCCAGTTGGCGATGACGATTCCGGAGAATCCGAGCGTGAGGGCAATCCCTTTCAACCGATTGAGACGGTCGTCCTCATAACGGAAATGGGCGAGCGCCATTTGGAAGAACGACGTCGACCCCGCGATAATCGAGCCTTGCACCCCGGTCGAGATGGAAAGTCCGATATAAAAGAACAAATATTGTAAGAACGTCAAAAATGCTCCTAAATGCGCATACGCTTTTAGCTTTTCGACATTTAAGCGAATCGGGCGTTTGAAGACGAGTCGACTGATGACGAGCAAGAGTAGACCGGCCAATAAAAAACGTTCGCCGGCAAAGAACAGCTGTTGGCCGTACTCGTGTTCTTGGATATCAAGCGCTTCGTAGCTCAGTTTGATGAACGGGAACGCGCTCCCCCATAAAAATGTGTTGAACAGTGCCAAGAACGTGACCGTCCAAGGGCGTTGAAATACATTTTGCATGACACAAAAACTCCTTAATCTTTTAGTTTGTGAGTTGTTACGTTTGGTGCTAAAATAAACTTACATAATAATTATTATAAATAAGGGAGGTCCTCTAAAACGGGATTAAACCCATCCTTACCAACAATAGATAATGATAATCATCCTCAATCATTATCATTTAAATGATATATATTCTCAATTAGAAAGAGGTGCTCGCATGAATACATCAACCGTCACACACGAAAAAAGCCACGTCTTCAAACGGGCCAGCTGGATCGAACATATCGAGCTCATCATGGCGCTCATCAGCGGTGTATTGATTGTACTCGCATATATCGCGGAAAGACAAGGTGGAGCTCCTGCGCTCTACGTCACCCTTTATTTGACCGCCTTTTTAATCGGCGGATATGCCAAAGCCAAGGAAGGTTTGACCGATACATGGGAGACGCGTTCCCTGAACGTCGAGCTACTCATGATTATCGCCGCCATCGGCGCCGCTTCCATCGGATACTGGATGGAAGGCGCCATCCTCATCTTCATCTTCGCGTTATCGGGCGCGCTCGAGACGTATACGATGAATAAAAACGAGCGTGCCCTTGAATCGCTCATGGAACTCCAACCTGAGCAAGCGACCCGATTGAACAACTCGGGCGCCCTCGAGATCGTCCATATCGACGAACTGCGCGTCGGTGACCACATCTACGTCAGACCCGGCGAGCGCATCCCGGTCGACGGTCGGATTTTGAAAGGCAGCGCCTCAATCGAGGAAGCCGCCATCACCGGAGAATCGATTCCGGTCGACCGAAACGTCGGCGATGATGTATACGGATCTAGCGTGAACTTGAACGGCGTATTGACGCTCGAAGTGACGAAACTCGCCACGGAGACGTTGTTCCAGAAGATCATTCAAATGGTGCAGCAAGCGCAAGAAGAAAAATCACCGTCCGCCCAGTTCATCGACCGGTACGAGGGCCGCTACGTCCAAGTCGTGCTCGCCTCGGTCACGGCAATCATCTTGCTCGGCCCGGTATTGACGCCGTGGTCGCTCGAGACGAGCATTTACCGCGGTATGATCTTACTCGTCGTCGCATCGCCGTGTGCGCTCGTTGCCGCGATCACACCGGCCGCCCTTGCCGCCATCGCCTCGTCCGCTAAACACGGGATTTTATTTAAAGGTGGCGTCCATATCGAGAACATGGGACGTTTGAAAGCGGTCGCGTTCGATAAGACCGGTACGCTCACAATCGGTAAACCAGAAGTCCAAGCGGCGTTGATTCATCCCGAGATGACGAAGGAACATGTGTATCGCATCGTCAGCTTGATTGAAGAACATTCGATGCATCCGCTCGCCGAAGCGCTCGTTCAGTATACGGGCAATCATTCAGGCACGATGGAACACTTTAAAGACGTGACCGGGTCTGGGATTGAAGCGACCATCGACGGCGTCGCCTATCGGGTCGGTAAACAGAAATTCGCCGACCCGAGCGGAGATTTCTTCCGCGACGAGGTCGAACGTTTAAAAGCAGCCGGCCATACACTCGTATTCGTCAGTGATGAGGAGAAGACGATCGGGGCGTTCGCGCTCCGCGACACACTACGTCCTGAAGCCAAGCAAGCGATCGAGCGACTCAACCACCTCGGCATCGCTACGATCATGATCACGGGTGATAACGAGGCGACAGCGCGCGCCATTGCTACCGAAGCCGGCTTGACCCGTTATATCGCCGAGTGTCTCCCGGAAGAGAAAGTCGAACAGATCAAACAATTGAAACAAGAATATGGCAGCATCGGCATGATTGGGGACGGCATCAATGATGCCCCAGCCCTCGCGACGGCCGATGTCGGGATCGCGATGGGAGAAGGAACGGACGCCGCTCTCGAGACGGCCGATGTCGTCTTAATGAAGAATGACTTGAACCGCTTAAGTTCGGCCATCAAACAGTCGCGTAAGTTGAATCGCGTCGTCCTCCAAAACGTCGTGTTCGCCTTAGGGGTCATCCTCGTCTTGATTGCGACGAACATCTTCGAACTGCTCGTCATGCCGTTTGCGGTCGTCGGCCACGAAGGATCGACCATTCTCGTCATCTTGAACGGCCTTCGCTTGCTCAGTACGTCGTGGGACTGACAAAAGTCGACACCGTCATTGAAAGCCGTTCGCGATTTCGCTATAATTGAAAAAATGTGTCTAATTAGACCGGAACTGATAGGAAGATTGGCTAAAGGTGGTACAGTATATGAATACGATTGCAGTAATCGGCAAAGTGTTTGTCGATATTAAAGGAACCTCGTTCGCCCCGCTTCATAAAGATGCGAAAAACGTCGGCGATATCGCCTTTTCAAACGGCGGAACCGGCCGAAACGTCGCCCAAAACTTGGGCGTTCTCGGGAATGACGTCCGTTTCGTGTCGACCGTCACAAACGATCAAATCGGGATGGGTGTCCTCGAAGAACTCCGCGGTTTGAATGTGAACGTCGATCACGTCGATTTGCTCGATGACAACGGCATGGGCATGTGGTTGGCCGTCATGGATAACAACGGCGACCTTCAAACGTCGATTTCGAAGCAACCTGACGAGGCGATGATGGAAGAATGTATCCTCCGTCGCATCGATACGGTGTTCGCTGAAAGTCAGGCGGTCGCCATCGACCTCGACTTGTCGGTCAATGTGCTGAACGAGACGATCGAACTGTGCCGCGAGATGAAGCTCCCGCTTTACGGCGTGTGCGGCCATCTGTCAGTCATCGAACGAAACCGCCATTTGCTTCAAGGCTTCACCGGCTTCATCTGTAGCCGCGAAGAAGCAGAGATTCTGTCTGACATGTCGATTGTCACGGTGGACGATGCGTTACGCGTCGCCGAAGTGCTCGCCATGAAAGGTGCCCCGCTCACGATTGTCACGATGAGCGAACTCGGTGCAGTCTATGTTGACTTGCGTACGAACGAACAAGGCCACGTCCCGACGACGAAAGTGAAAGTCGCTGACTCGACCGGTGCCGGTGACTCGTTCTTCTCCGCTGTCATTTCCGAATTGATGAAACGCCATCCGATTGAGGATGCGCTTCGACTCGGAATGCGCGTCGCTGGGAAAGTCATTGCCTCGCATGACAACGGCCTGACGCCTGATATGTATGCCTCACTCGAACAACCAGCAACAGATTAACCAAAACGCATCGGCCGCGAGTCGATGCGTTTTGTTCACGATACGAAATCGAAAGGAACGATTCCATTGGTCAGAACGAAATTACGCAGTGCCATCATCCTCGTGAATGAACATGACGAAGTCGCACTCATTCGCCGAGAAAAAGATAACCTTTTGTATTATGTGTTCCCAGGTGGCGGAGTCGAATTCGGTCATACGGCCGAAGAGACGGCCGTCCGCGAAGCGTTCGAAGAGCTCGGCGTCCACGTCGAACTCGAAGGTGTGGCCGCACACGTCGCCTTTAACGGTGAATTGAATCCGTACTACTGGGCCCGCATGACCGGTGGTGAATTTGGGACCGGGACAGGTGAAGAATTTCAAGCAGAACAAACGAACGGCTCGTATACGCCGATGTGGGTGAAACGTAGCGCGCTCAGCCATTTGCCGGTACGACCACCGTCACTCGCCGATTTGCTTTCGAACGAGGCCGAGCGCTTTTTCAATAAAACGCTGGCCGAAGACTGATTTCATGTGTAGCCTCCTGACATTTCGGGAAAGAAAGTTTCTAACGATAACGTT
This sequence comes from Exiguobacterium aurantiacum, assembly GCF_024362205.1. Taxonomy (GTDB): domain Bacteria; phylum Bacillota; class Bacilli; order Exiguobacteriales; family Exiguobacteriaceae; genus Exiguobacterium; species Exiguobacterium aurantiacum_B. The sequence goes on from NZ_CP101462.1 coordinate 2,388,443, forward strand.
CAGGAGGCTCATATATGGATACTACAGAAGTGAAAGAAAAAAAGAATTGGTTCGCCTTCGGGAAAGAGCTGCTTCGTCGCTTCAAAGAACATGACGTTCAAGATTACGGCGCGACGCTCGCTTTTTTTTGGTTCTTATCGATTTTCCCGGGCATCATCTTCATCCTCGCGTTGCTGTCGTTCTTCGACATCTCTCAGGCATCGTTCCAAGAGCAGTTGAACAACTTGGCGCCTGGAGCGGCCGCGACTGAATTTTTGACTGGGATCTTTGACGCGATTGGCGAACCGCGTGGCGGACTGCTCTCAATCGGTGCGATTTTGGCGATTTGGTCGGCCGCTAAAGGGGTCGAACGCTTGATTAACATGGCGATTCACGCATACGGGGAAGACAACGAAAGAAACTTCTTCGTCAGCAAAGGCATCGCGCTCGGGTTGACGTTCTTGCTCGGCGTCGGCATGCTGTTGCTCATCGTCTCGAACGTGTTCGGTTCACAAATCATTGATTTTGTGGCCCGCTACATCCCGATTTCCGGGGCAGACGTCATCTTGATTAACGTATTCCGTTACGTGTTGACGACCTTCATCTTGATTTTGACACTGTCGATTTTCTATAAAATCGCGCCGCAACAACACGTATTCTGGAAGAGCACGATTCCAGGCGCCATTTTTGGTGTCATCGCCTGGCAACTCGTCTCCCTCGGTTTCAGCCTATACGTCTCGAACTTCGGAAACTACGATTCGACTTACGGCTCACTCGGAGGAATCATCGTCACGTTGCTTTGGCTCCAGCTGACCGGCATGATCATTTTGATCGGTTCAGAGATCAACGCCACATGGCAACGTTTCTTCAAAACGCCGAGCCAGCGTGAATACGAGAAAAACTACAAGAAAAACAAAAAGTCCAAATCAAAAGATTCGGACGAAGACGACTATAAAGATATTCCCGTCAACACATACGGGTGACGAAAGAAAGGCGGCCTCTCCAGTAGAGACCGCCTTTTGCGTTATGCTTCGACGACATCGAGACGTCCCGTCGCAGGATCGATGACGAACCCATGGACGTTCGTGCCCGGCGGCAAGAGCGGATGATTTTTGACGAGTCTGACCGAATTGACGACGTTCGCTTCGACCGAGTCAAACCCATGCAACCACTTCTCCAAGTCCATTCCTGACGACTTGAGTGTCTGGAGTGTCTGCGGTTCGATACCTCGACGTTCCATTTCCGCAATGACCGCGTTCGGGTCGATTGCCGCCATGCCGCAATCATAGTGCCCGATGACGATGACCTCTTCGGCCCCAAGCGCATACAGCGCGACGAGGATTGAACGCATGACCGATCCGAACGGATGTGACAATACGGCTCCCGCATTTTTGATGATCTTGGCATCCCCGTTTTTTAGTCCGAGGGCTTGAGGCAACAACGCCGTCAGACGTGTGTCCATACACGTTAAAATCACGATTTTCTTATCGGGAAACTTGTCTGATACGAATTGCTCATATTGTTTCTCTGTTACGAATTTTTCATTGAACGCTAGCATTTCTTGAACGACTGACATGTAGTTCCCCTCCTTTTTATTCACGCGACCAACCGCGCGACCATCAACCCGATGACCATCCAAGCGCCGAACAACGTGTTCACTTTGGCGGTCATCGCCATTGCCGGCATCAATTCAGCCGGTTCACGTTTGACCCAGAAACGTTTCACTGCCCGGACCATGATTGGAACCGTGAATAGCGACAACAGCACCCACGGCGTCACACCAAATCCAAACACGGCGACGACGATACCAATAAGCGCCGCGATAAAGAATCCGGCCAAGACGAGAACGGCACGCCGATGTCCGACAAGACAAGCAATCGTTTTGCGTCCGTTCACTTTATCGTTATCCAAATCGCGAATGTTGTTCGCGAGCAAGATGGCCCCAATCAACAGCGCCATCGGGAATGACACGAGCAGCAATTCTGTCGTCACCGTCCCGATTTGGATGAACCCCGAGATACCGATGATGACATAACCCATAAATAGACCGGCGACGATTTCCCCGAACGGCGTATAGGCGATTGGAAGCGGACCTCCCGTGTACAGGAATCCGACGACCATCGACAGCACACCGATCCAAATCAAATGCCAACTCGTTGAAGCCGCAATATAGAGCCCGAGCACAGCCGCCACCCCATACATCCCGAGCGCGATCCCGAGCACTTGTCCGGGTGTGAACCCATCACGTACGATCGAGCCACCGATTCCAATGGAACCTTCGTGGTCGAGTCCACGCTTGTAATCATAATATTCATTGAATAAATTCGTCGCGATTTGAATCAAGACCGAGGCGATGAGCATCGCTAAGAACAATCCCCACTTCAACTCGACTTGCCCGAGGACGATGAACGTCCCTAACAGCACCGGTATAAAGCTCGCCGTCAACGTATGCGGGCGAATCATGCGCCAATACGCACCTTTCTCTCTCTTCTTCATGCACTTCCCTCCCTTCGTTAGTTTACGTCTCTTTGAAAAAAACTGTCAATGCCCGCCGCTCGGACGGCTCCCTTCACTTTCTCGAGCATTTGACGGCCAGTTCTATCCTGAAGTCATGATACACTAAAGAATGAGAATTCCATTGGATTGAGGAGGCTTTTCTTTCATGCCAGATACTCAAACACACATTAAACAACGAATCGAGCAAGCCCATAAACGGGCACGTGCTTGGCAACGACCGGTGATTGCCTCGTACACGTGGGAAATCCCTTCGTTCGACGCGTTCCATATCATTCGAAACACGGAAACGTCCCATTATTATTTTTCGACGCCCGACCGCTCTCTCGAGATGCTCGGATGTGCCGATGCGCTCGTGTTGACGGCTTCTGGTCCCGAACGGTTCCAACGGTTGCAGTACGATTGGAGCTTGCACCGACGCGACGTCGATGCGGTCATTTACGCGTTCTCCGGTTTCTCGTTCGACACGTTCGTCCGTCCCCAAAAAAATATGTGGGAAGCGTTCGGCGAAGCGTCATTGGTGGTGCCAAAATTTCTATACCGCCGTTCGGGTGACAAGCACACGTTGACCGTTTCAACGCTCGTCTCCGCGAAACGTTCGGTCGAACAATATTTGATTCAATTGGCCGATCAACTCGCCCAGTTCAACGCGTTGCACGCGCCTGACGAACAGACACCGACCTACTCACAGGTCAAAGATGGTGTCGACCATTTCAAATCGAGTTTCCAACAAGCTAAACTAAACATCACCGAAGAACGCGTCGAGAAAATCGTCATCGCCCGGGAAGAGATTTATCAGACATCAGAAGAGCCGTTCCCGTTCGCGACGACGCTACGCCACTTGTCAGAACATCAGACGGGCAGTTACGTCTTCTTGTATCAACCGAAACGAGAGATTGGATTTTTCGGAGCGACCCCCGAACGGCTCGTCAAAAAACAAGGACCGTACATCGAAACGGCCGCCATCGCCGGGACGATCAAGCGACCGGACACCGAAATTGAATCGGATGTAGCCAAACAGACGTTGCTCCACGATGCGAAAAATCTAGAGGAGCACCAAATCGTCGTGAAGGACATCAAGAACGCCCTTACGCCATACGCCGCCACCATCAAAGCACCAGAGTCGCCGCGCATTTTGGAGAACCGGTCAGTGTTCCATCTGCACACACCGATTCAAGCGACGCTCGACACGAATGCGTCCTTACTATCGATCATCGAGTCGCTCCACCCGACACCAGCGCTTGGCGGATCGCCGAAACGGACGTCCGTCCGTTTGTTGCGTGAGATTGAGCGGTTCGACCGCGGTTGGTACGGTTCGCCGTTCGGCTGGTTGAATACGGAAGGGGAAGGCGAGTTCGTCGTCTCCATCCGGTCGGCGCTCGTCCACCATCAATTCGTGGCGCTATACGCAGGCTGTGGAATCGTCCAAGAGTCTGAACTCGAAGCGGAGCTCGCCGAAACGGAAATCAAGCTCAGTCCAATCAAGCAAGCACTTGGATTGGACAAAGTACGCGCAGGAGGCAATGAAGCATGAATGAAACGTTAACGGATTGGGTCGCCTGTATGGTGAATCGGCTTGTCGAGCAAGGCATCGAGGATATCGTCATCAGTCCCGGTTCGCGATCGACACCGCTAGCCATGGCCGCTTATCTTCATCCGGGCGTCCGGCATCATATCATCGTCGACGAACGGTCGGCTGCCTTTTTCGCACTCGGCTTGACTCGTTCGCAGTCATCGTTACGTCCGGTCGCGCTGATCTGCACGAGCGGTACTGCCGCCACCAACTACTTTTCGGCGGTTGCCGAGGCGAACATCTCGCAACTGCCGCTCGTTGTGCTGACGACCGATCGGCCGCACGAACTCCGGAACGTCGGGGCACCTCAAGCGATTGACCAAGTCCGACTGTACGGCGAACACGTCAAAGCGAGCGTCGACCTTCCCGTTCCTGAAGCAGCGAGCCAGCGCTACATGGAACAGACAGTCGCCCGGCTCGTCCGGACGAGCATGCATCCGCCGTTCGGTCCGGTCCATGTGAACATCCCGTTCCGCGAACCGTTGTTGCCGGATATCGAACGCTTGACGTCACTGCTTGACGGGAGCACCGAATTGTCTGAACCGACCTATCTCAAGCCGACAGCAGGTGACGTGAATCGATTCAAACAAGAAATCGATGTCGAGCGTCTCGCCTTCCTCGTCGGTCCCGGGACCCCGGCATCATGGCTCGAACCGATTTATAAGACGGCACGGACGCATCACATCCCGATTTTTGCCGACCCGTTAAGCGGGATGCGCCGGTTTGACCACGTGCTGACGAACTATGACGCTTGGCTCGCGAGCGAGCATCGCACGGAATGGACGCCTGACTCGGTCGTCCGGTTCGGGGCCGCCCCCGTCTCAAAACGGCTAAATCAGTGGCTTCATGACGTCCCATACGTCTTGGTCGAACAACCGGGATCGTTCCGCGACCCGTCGAACAGCGCCACAGTCGTGTATGGAGATGCGATTGATTACGTGGCCACTATCGACAAAACATATGATGCCGACTTACTCGACCGTTTTGTATTGTTCGAACGCGTCGCCGAGGCCGCAAAACCTGCTTTGAGCGGAGAAAGCGCATTGACGCGTCACTTGCTGGCGTCACGTCTCGACCGCATCTTCGTCAGCAACAGCATGCCGATTCGTGATATCGATACAACGCTCTCAGCCGGTCAATCGATTGACGTCCTTGCCAACCGCGGGGCGAACGGGATTGACGGCATCATCTCGAGCGCGCTCGGCGCTTGTTACGATACGGACAAAGCCGCCCTCTTGATTGGCGACTTGGCGTTCTATCACGACAGCAACGCCTTGCAACTCGTCAAATCACACCCAGGCTCATTCTCTATCGTCGTCGTCAATAACGACGGTGGCGGCATCTTCTCTTTCTTGCCACAAGCTTCAATCGCACCGCAAATGTTCGAAGATTTGTTCGGGACACCGCTCCACTTGAACTTGCGTGGGTTCGCCGAGACGTATGGACTCAGCTACCGCTTGCTCGAGCATCCTGAAGATGTCACGGAAGCCATTGAAGCAGGCGTCCAACTGATCGAATTTCCGTCTGACCGCGTCGCAAACGTGGCCGAACACCGTCGTTGGACCGCTTCACTCACGGACCGCTTGACGACGGAGAACGAGTCGTGATGCGTTCGCTACGTGGCATCAACTATGAAGTGTTCGAACATGGCAGCGGCCGGCCGGTGTTGGTACTGCACGGGTTCACCGGGAGTGCGGGCTGGCTCTCTTACTTTCCAGAGCTGCCCGTCCGCCTCGTCGCCCCGACACTGTTACAACATGGCAACACAGGCCATCAGCCGGTTGAGCGTGCCAAGATGAGTCAACAGATTAAAGACTTGTCGGCGCTCCTCGACACGGCCGACGGTCCGTGGACGGTCGTCGGGTACTCGCTCGGCGGTCGCATCGGCATGACACTCGCCGCTTGTGATCATCGGGTCGCTCATTTCATCGGGATTAGCACGACACCTGGGCTCGACGCGGCCGAACGTCGACAACGCCGGCTTCAAGACGAAAAGCTCGCCGAATTCATCGAGCAAGAAGGGCTTGAGGCGTTCGTCAATCGTTGGGAACGGCTCCCGCTCTGGCATCAGACCGACGAGATGCGTGCCGCCCTTCGTCCTGAGCGGTTGGCCCAACATCCGACCGCACTCGCGGACAGCCTTCGCTCCATCGGGACAGGCAGTATGCCTTCGCTTTGGTCGTGCCTTGACCGTTTGCCCCGCACCGATTTGATCGTCGGGGAGCACGATGTGAAGTTTCAACAAATCGCGCGGAATATGCAGTTGATCCGTCCCGATATTGAAATTCATGAAATTTCGGACGCATCTCATGCTCCACATATCGAGAATGCCCAACAATTTGGTACAATGATAGAGAAATTGATTTTAGGGGGAATTTAAATGGAATCAGTAGCAAACTGGACATCGGTCCGCACGTACGAAGATATTAAGTACGAGAAGTGGAATGGCATCGCCAAAATCACCATCAACCGCCCGGAAGTACGGAACGCGTTCCGTCCACTCACGGTCAACGAGCTCATCGACGCGTTCGCCCGCGCCCGTGACGATAAAGAAGTCGGCGCCATCATCTTGACTGGTGAAGGTGATCAAGCCTTCTGCTCAGGCGGCGACCAAAAAGTACGCGGCCACGGCGGCTACGTCGGTGACGACGAGATTCCACGCTTGAACGTCCTCGACCTTCAACGCTTGATTCGCGTCATCCCGAAACCGGTCATCGCCATGGTAGCCGGTTACGCGATCGGTGGCGGACACGTCTTGCACGTCGTCTGTGACTTGACGATTGCAGCTGACAACGCCCGTTTCGGTCAAACTGGACCAAAAGTGGGATCGTTCGATGCCGGTTATGGTTCTGGTTACTTGGCTCGTATCATCGGCCACAAGAAAGCGCGTGAGATCTGGTACCTTTGCCGTCAATACGACGCGCAGCAAGCACTTGACATGGGACTCGTCAACACGGTCGTCCCACTCGAGCAACTTGAAGCTGAAACGATTCAATGGTGCCAAGAGATTTTGCAACACTCTCCGACGGCACTTCGCTTCTTGAAAGCAGCGATGAACGCCGACACGGACGGCCTCGCAGGACTTCAACAGCTTGCCGGCGACGCGACGCTTCTCTACTACACGACAGACGAAGCGAAAGAAGGACGCGACGCTTTCAAAGAAAAACGCGATCCAGACTTCGGTCAGTTCCCACGTTTCCCGTAAATCGACAAAGAGTAGCGACTTCGCTACTCTTTTTTTGGAGGTCCTGATGATGAATCGTTATGTGACACAACACCCACGTGACGCCATGGCACTCGTCACTGCGTCCGGCAGTTTGACGTGGGCCGAGTTAAGCGAAGAGAGCGCCCGCTTGGCCCACTTTTTAAACCGGATCGCACCCGAAGCGCGCCATATCGGGTTATTCGCCGCGAACAGCGCCGATTACGTCGTCGCCGTCCACGCTGTCCAGTCACTCGGGAAAGTGCTCGTCCCGCTCAACACCCGGTTGACGATGAGCGAACTGATGGGACAAATCGAAACGGCCGATGTCGACGTATTGCTCGTCGACGAATCGATTGAGCTCCCGATTGCGCAATTCGAAGTGACGTCACGAGATGAGGCGTCACTCACCACACCGCACGAATGGACAGACGATGAAGTCATGTCGCTCATGTTCACCTCGGGCACGACGGGACGGGCTAAAGCCGTCCAACAGACGTTCGGCAATCACATCGCGAGCGCCGAGGCGGCCAAGGCACACCTCGGATATGGGCCGAGCGACCAGATGCTCATCGTGACCCCGTTGTTTCATATGAGCGGGCTCGCGCAAGTGTATCGGAGCGCCCGTTTCGGATCGACGCTTTATGTCGAACCGAAGTTTGATATCGCCCGGACTCTCGAATTGATTGCGACGGAACGAATCACCCACATCTCACTTGTCGCCGTCATGCTAAAACGGCTCCTCGAAGCCGGTCTCTTGCGCCATCAGTTACGGCTCCTGCTCGTCGGCGGTGGTCCCGTGCCCCGCCCGCTGCTCGAAGAAGCCGAGCGTCGGCAGTTGCCGGTCGCTCAGACGTACGGGATGACCGAGACTTGCTCACAAGTGGCGACGCTCTTGCCGTCCGAGGCGCTCGCCTACATCGGTTCAAGCGGCCAAGCGATCGCGCCGACCCAACTTCGCATCAATGCGGAGGGGGAAATCGAAGTGAACGGTCCGACGGTGACCCCGGGTTATTATAAACAACCTGAGGCCGACGCCTGGACGGACGACGGTTATTGGCAGACCGGCGACCTCGGAACAATGACGGACGGTTATTTGTACGTCCATGACCGCCGCAGTGATTTGATCATCTCTGGTGGCGAGAACATTTATCCGGCCGAAATCGAGAGCGTACTGTTGCGGTGCCCTGGCATCGAAGACGTCGGAGTCATCGGACGGCCCGACCCGACCTGGGGAGCGGTACCCGTCGCGTTCACGGTCGGGGCATTCGACATCGATGAAGCGAAACAATTGTTGCATGACCGATTGGCAACGTACAAGCATCCGAAAGCATGGGTCGCAGTCGATGCTCTCCCCCGTAACGCCAACGGTAAATTGATGCGCCATCGCTTAAAGGAGGCCGACCATGATTCAACGCGCTGATCTATATATCGTCCCCCTCACGTTCAAACACCCGATCGTGACCGCCCACGCCGTGTTGACGACGAGGCGGACGGTCATTCTCCGTTTAGAGACGAATGACGGTGTAGTCGGGTATGGGGAAGGGGTAGCGTTCGAGACCCCATGGTATACGGCCGAGACCGTCCGCTCCGTCATCGATACTTCCGCTTTGATTGTCCAACTGTTGAAAGGGATGACGTTGTCCGCTGCCTCGTTCGGCAATCATGTCAGTTCTATCATCGGCCATCCGATGGCGAAAGCGATGTGGGAGAGCGCCCTTTGGGAAATTGAGGCCGCTCGCGCGAACATGTCGTTAAAACAATACGTCCAAGCCGGCGACGCCGTAGCGTGCGGCCGGACCATTGGCATCGGTCTCTTGAGTCAAACGTTGAACTCTATCGAGTCTGCGCTCGCCTCCGGATTTGAACGCATCAAATTAAAAGCGTCCCCGCATGAACTGCTTCCTGCGCTCAGTGAGATTCGTAGCGTCTTTCCAAAGGCCCCACTCATGATCGATTTGAACGGAAGCGGCTCGGAACAACCGCTCGAGTGGTTCGAGGCGTTAGATTCCTATCGTCTCTTGATGATTGAACAACCGTATCCGAGTGAACATTGGGTCGCATCGGCCGATTTACAGACGAGACTCGAGACCCCGATTTGCCTCGATGAATCAATCAGTTCAACCCAAGACGTGACGACGATGAACCGACTCCAAGCCGGCCGCATCGTCAATATCAAACCGGCCCGTGTCGGCGGGTTGAACGCGGCGCTCGCGATTCGCGACAGCGGCACGCCGTATTGGGTCGGCGGTATGTACGAGTCTTCAATCGGTCGTTATCACACGCTCTTATTCGCCTCGTTGAGCGGATCCGCCTATCCCGCTGATATGGCCGGAACGAGCGCTTATTTCGAGACCGATTTGCTCGATACCCCGCTCGAGGTCGAGAACGGACAGTTGCTGCTTCCCGACCAGGTCGCACCGGATTGGATGACCATCGAGCAACTGAGCGAACAGACGACCCGACTCTTGTGAAAACTCCGCAAAAAAAGGCGGCAGACCTCGTGTCTGCCGCCTTTTCATCATTAACGGAACGTACCCGTCAATACTTCATATCCGTCTTTTGTGACGATGACCGTGTGCTCGAACTGCGAGACGAGGCTATTATTCAGGGTGAACAACGACCAGCCGTCCTCTTCCGATTGATAAACGACCTCGTCTTGTGTCGAGATGAACGTCTCGACGGCGATGACTTGACCTTCTTTCAAGATGTCGTTCTCTTCACGGCTATAGTAGTTCGAGATCGTCTCCGGCTCACCGTGGAGGGTGCGACCGAGGCCATGTCCCGCCAAGTTACGGATGACCGTGAAGCCGTTTTTGCGGGCGTCTGCGTAAATCGCTTTGCCGATTTGGTTGACCTTGACGCCTGCCTTCACTTTGCTGAGACCTGCTTCGAGCGACGTCAACGACACTTCGACCAGGCGCTCGTGTTTAGCTGACTTTGGCGTACCGGCAATGACCGTGCGACCTGTATCGGCATAATAGCCGTCTTTCACGGCCGATACGTCGACGTTTACCACGTCGCCGTCTTCGATGACGAGGTCGCCCGGAATGCCGTGGGCTGCCACTTCATTAATGGAGATGCACGTGTAACCCGGAAACTCATACATCGTGATCGGGGCCGAGGCGGCTCCTTCTGTTTCCAAAACACGTTGTCCAATCTCATCCAATTGTTTCGTCGTCATACCCGGTTTGACCGCTTTCGCCATCTCGTCGCGCGCCAAGGCGACGATTCGCCCAATCTCACGCAATGCATCGTAATCATAATCTAACATCGTTTTCCCTCTCAATCTAATAGTCGATTTTGGTATAAGAACTCTTCTGATAAATCCGCAAATAAAAACATGCCGTCCGGTAACGGATAACTGAACGTCCTTGTCACTTCGTTCGAGCTGAAGTCACGATAATCCTCGGACAAGTAGCCTCGTCCGCGCACGTCCATCGCTGCCATCGTCCGAATGAAGTAAGGCCGGAAACTCCAGTTATAGCCCCGATACGTATTATCGACCGTCCAATTCGACTGCGCCTGATAGACGTTCGCGCTCGTCTGGAACCCAGTTTGATCCGTCAAATAATAACGGACGAACGTTCCTTCGAGTTTCGGTGCGATGTGGAGCAACCACTCATCTTTCTTATCGCGCGACCACTTCCCGCTTTGGACGAGGTCATGAATTTGTTTATGGAGTTCGAACTCGAGCTCATACAATCGCTTGATCCGTTCTTGGTCATGCAGGAAGAAAGACGGTACCTCTTGCGTCAACACGCTCATACCTTTCGCTTCGCGCGACGGTGTCGCATCACTTTGCCCGAGGAGACTTCCCATATAATAACGTCCACCGTGACGCCACGCATAGCGCAGCTGTCCGAGATGGTCGATTGATTTATACAGGAGCGGTGCCCCGAGACGGGAAGCGATATACTCCATCGTCTGAAGCATTTGCGGATAAGTGACCGATAACGTCTTCTTCTCGACCATCGTCGCCAAATCGACGAGTAGCATCTCGGGTGCCACAGTCATGATATCTTCGATGCTCGTTGACTCCGCGAAGTCGAGCGCTACTTTGACACCGGAAGAACGGTAATACTGGACGACACGGGACAAGCGCGATACGTCGACGAGATCCGTCCCTTGAAGCGTCACATAAATGCGATGGAGCGGGAAATTCAATTCTCGAAGCGGAGCCAGGAACGCCTCGCCGCCTTGCTCGAGAATCCATTCTGAACGACACCGGAACGTGACGAATTGCGTCGCATCTCGCAACTGCTCGGCCGCTAAACGCTCCATGCGTTTGGCGATATCGAGCTGATACTCGAGTGGAACGTCATCGTCATAAAAAAACGGGGTGAGCGACTCGCCCCTGAATTGCCCATGTACCATATACCCCTCTACTTGAAAGGTCGCGGCCCCAAGAATCGGTTCAAATGTCACTTCGACTTCTTCTGGATTCACCATCACATCCACTGCGTCCAACTTGATCACCTCGTCTATTTTCTAAACACGAAAGCGAGCTGGGTTCAGCTCGCTCGTGTATGCACATACATATAGGCACCGAAACAAGCAATGAAATACACGATACTCATCACACCATAGCCAATCCCCATCTTCCCACCGACACCGATGGCCATCACGAGCCAAATCATGGCGCCGAACAAGAGCGTGGCGACCGGGATATATCGAAAATTCGGACGCTCCGTCCGAGTTATAATCGGTTTCAAAGCCAGGACGCACGCCACTAGTATGACGAGACCAAAACCTAGTTCAATCATCCGTTGACACCTCATTTTTCTGTCTCTACTCGTTTAGTGTAGCATGACACCATAAAAAAAACCGCAAATCCACTTAAGGAGATGCGGTTTTTGGTTATTGATTAGTCACGCGGACGGCGTGGGCCACGGTCGTCTGAACGACGACGGTCTTCTCCACCCGTGCGTTTGCCACGGTATCCACCGCCGCCACCGCTGCGTCCACCACGGTCACCGCCGCCACGACGTTCGCCGCCGCCACTGCGATTTCCACGGTATCCACCACGGTCGTTGCGTCCACCTTGACGTTTGACGCGAACTGGTTCTGCATACGAGATTTCAACCGGAGTTGAATCTGGCTCTTTCGTCAATCCACGAAGTGCCGCTGCAAGAAGCTCGACTGCTTCGTATTCTTCAAGAAGCTCAGTCGCAAGTTGCGTGTAAGCCTTGAAGTCGCCCGCTTGTACACGTTCGATCAATTCTTCAGCCGATTGCTTTTGGTTGCCCTCGAGCACTTCTGAGATTGTCGGAACGTGACGACGGTTCATCTTCTTGTTCGTTACGCGTTCGATTGCTTTGACTTGACCGAATTCACGTGGCGTGATGAACGTAAGAGCTGTACCTGTTTTACCAGCACGGCCTGTACGTCCGATACGGTGCACGTAGCTTTCCGGATCTTGTGGGACGTCAAAGTTGTAAACGTGTGTAACGCCTGTGATATCAAGACCACGTGCCGCTACGTCTGTTGCGACCAAGATGTCGATCGTGCTGTTTTTGAAACGACGGATGACTTGGTCACGTTTTGATTGCGTTAAGTCACCGTGAAGACCATCAGCCGTGTAACCACGTTTGATAAGTGCTTCTGTCACTTCGTCAACACGTTTCTTCGTACGAGCGAAGATGATGCTGAGTTCTGGCGAATCGATGTCGATCAAACGGCAAAGCGTATCGAATTTTTGGCCTTCGCGCAATTCGAGGAATTGTTGGTTGATGTTCTCAACTGTCATTTCCTTCGCTTTGACTTTGATGATTGTCGGCGACTTCATGAAGCGCTCAGCAATCTTCTTGATTTGTGGTGGCATTGTTGCAGAGAAGAGAAGCGTTTGACGTTCAGCCGGAAGGCCTTTCAAAATCATCTCGATATCTTCAACGAAGCCCATGTTGAGCATTTCATCCGCCTCGTCCAAGATCACTGTTTGGATCTCGTCGAGTTTGATCGTCTTGCGTTTCATGTGGTCCATGAGACGTCCTGGTGTCGCAACGACGATTTGCGGGTTCTTTTTCAAACCACGGATTTGGCGGTCGATTTGTTGACCACCGTATACTGGAAGTGCGTAAACGCGCTTCGCTTCACCAATTTTGTTCAATTCTTCTGCAACTTGAATCGCAAGTTCACGTGTCGGTGCAAGAACAAGTGCTTGGACTTGACGTGCCTTTGTGTCGATTCGCTCAATTGTCGGAATACCGAAAGCTGCTGTTTTCCCTGTACCTGTTTGTGCTTGACCTAATACGTCCACTCCTGTGAGTGCGACAGGAATTGTCTCAGCTTGGATCGGTGTAGCTTCTTCGAAGCCCATTTTGAGTACACCTTTTACTAATACTTCACTTAACTGTAAATCTTGGAATTTTGTCAAATTATATTCTCCTTTTTTCATACAAAAAACGTCTGAGGTTTAGTTCTACAGACGTTTTTCCAATGTTTCCTCGTAGTCAACTCTTACTACTATAACGCATTTGTTTCTAAAATGAAAGAAATACATTCTAAAACTTTTCGTAGCCACCTGGACATGAGTTATCTTATTTCAATTTATAGCCGTTGTCGAGTTTTTCAACTTGCTTTTCTTTCAGCAGTTTCCCGAGTGCCCGTTTGAACGCCGCTTTGCTCATCCCGAACTCACGATCGATCACATCCGGCGCCGTCTTGTCGCCGTAAGGCATTTGGCCGCCACGTTCTTCAATGTAAGCACGAATGCTTTCCGCATCCGGGTCGATCGCTTCATAGGCCCGTGGTTTCATCGAGACGAGTACCGTCCCGTCTTGTTTCACTTGCGTCACACGTACCGTCAATTGCTCACCGAGACGCGGCCAACGTGTCATCTCTGCTTCATGTAAGAAACCGAGCGACTCGTTCTCGACCCAGACGTTCACACCGACTTCGCGTCGATTGACGACGATCGCATGAACATCTTGGTTGCCCCATTCTTCTTTGGCGGGACGCGCCAACAAGTTCAAGTACGCATAGTGGGCCGGCTCCCCGAGAAGACGGCTCTTTTGATCGTACTTGAGACGAATGCAAAGTTTGTCTCCTTCTTTTGGCCAATACGACCGGTTCTCAGGAAGATCATCTAATGAGACGAGCACATCCTTTTGAATCCCGATATTGACGAATACGCCCGTGTTATAACGGACCCCTGTCACTTCATACCACTCGTAGTCATCGAACGTGACGCTCGGAATCGTCATTGTCGAAGCAAGGCGCCCTTCCGAGTCATGGTATAGGAAGACACGCACCGTCTGTCCGACCGTGACTTCTTCAGTTTGTTCTTTTCGATGAAGGAGTACCTCTTCGCGACCGTTTCCGATAAACACACCAAAATCAGCTGAACGTTCCGCGACCAAGTCTACTACTTCTCCTGCTCGTAATGCCATACAATCCACATCCTTTTTCATCTATTACTGTCAGTATACCTACCTACACACGTTCCTAATCATATCACGTTCGATTTCACTGCTCCATCCATTTGTGTCTAATCTGTGAACAAGGATTCGACACTTAGCTGACCAATCGGTTCGCTTTCTCACATCCTTATTTCAAATTTTGTGACAATTTTGTGAACGTGCATTTTCCATCTAGTATCCACATTTTGAAAACGTTATTATTAAGGAAGTGTTGTTTATCGATTTAGGTTTCAGCCATGGCCGAACGGGGGATATTAAATGTTTGATGTACAGTCACGATCATTTGCGAAGCGCTTCATGAAAGGCTTATTGATTGCTTTCTTCGCGCTACTCGCTTCACTTAGCTTCATTTTCTCAAACGGAGTCGATACAAACGTATCATCATCCGTCACGATGGTCCAAGAGTAAACGCCCTCTCCTGACAGAAGGCGTTTTTTTGTTTTGTTCCGACAGAAAAAGGGATTTTTTATGCATTTGTCGAACGAACATAACGTTCGGCTTTTACTATTGAATCATCTGGGAAGGGAGAGTCATTCATGCTATTTTATTTTCTCACCACGATTCTTTCGGTCGTCGGTTTGTCCGTCTCGCTCCAAACCGGCTTTTTCAAAGACCCGATCGGTACATTCCTGTTCGCCGTATTGCTCGCTATGGGCTTATCTTCATTTAAACAGTTAGTCGCACAAACGAACGTCATGCTCATCGAGCGCCGCAACGAGAAAAAAATCAAACGCATTGTGGCGCGAATGCATTCGAGTACGCGTAAACGTTCTACATAACGCTCGTCTTCACCCTTCACTTTTGTTATTCTATTGTAGACAGAGAGCAAAACGGACTCAACCCGTAGGAGGCACAAACACGTATGAATGAAATCCCTTTATCGAACGAATGGCTATTACGTTATTCACCTGTCATGGAGCTATGGCTGAAAGAAGACGGCATCTTGCTCGTAGACGATGACAACCGGATTCGACTCACCCTCGAAATCGGCACGGATCATGTCATGCAGTTCAAGAGCATCGATCAAGACGGAGCTTACTTCGCTGTCGACCCGGTGAATAAACGAATCACGTTCGAACTCGAGGAAGAAGAAGAGGAAAGCGAATCTCGCTTCTGGGAATAAGGATTCATGCCGAAGAGTCGGATTCTCGTCAAGAGAAGAAGACTCTTTCTTCGTGTCCAGACCAATAGTTGAACGATTGAAAGGAGAAATACACATGATCCGCACCGCCATCTGGTTTATCGCCTTTTTCGCCGTCTTGCCGCTCACGCTTCCGTTTTATCCGAAAGCGAAACGGCTGACACCACCCGAACGTTACGCATACGTTCAAACCGTCGCCTATAAATGGGCAAGTTTTCTACTCCGAATCGCCGGCGCCCGCGTCCGCGTTCACGGCCAAGAGAACATTCCAAATGAACCGGTCGTCTACGTCGCGAACCACCAAGGGAACTTTGATGTCCCCATCATGCTCACGGCGACGAAACATCCGAAAGCGTTCATCTCAAAAATCGAAGTACAAAAGTTCCCAATCATCCCGCGTTGGATGGAGATGATGGGCTGTATCTTTATCGACCGCGCTGACCGCCGCCAGTCGATTAAAGCAATCCGCTCCGGTGTCGAGACGATTCAATCCGGCCAATCGATTATCGTCTTCCCGGAAGGTACCCGCTCGAAAGGCGGACCAATCAAGGAGTTTAAAGCCGGTAGCCTGACGCTCGCCACGTCGAGCGGCGCCAAGATCGTCCCGGTCGCCATCAAAGGCAGCCATCATTTGCTCGAGACGAAAAACCGGATCACCCCCGGGACGGTCGACGTCACCTTTTTACCGGTCATCGATCCGGCCGACGTCCCGAACAAAGAAATCGCCGCGCTTGCGGAGACGATGATTCGCCGCGTTGTTGAAGGAGAAGAATCATGAGCTTATTAACGATTGAAGGTATCCATAAAGAATTTGCAGATAAAGTGTTATTCGATGACGTCACGATGACGATTCATCCAGGTAATCGTATCGGCGTGATCGGGGTCAACGGCTCTGGAAAATCGACGTTCTTAAAAATTATCGCCGGCGTCGAGACGGCAGACCGCGGTGCGATGCAACATCCGAACGACTATCGGATTCGCTATTTGACCCAAACGGTCGATTTCGCTCCAGGTCAAACGATTTTGGATGCGTTGTTCACGAGTGACACCCCGTCCGTCCAAGCGTTGAAGCAATACGAGCTGGCCCGCCAAGCGCTCGAGGCGAACCCGACGAGTGAACAGTGGCTAGAACGCTTCATGAAAGCCCAACAAGCGGTCGATGCCGCCGACGCTTGGGAGACCGAGGCGAAGTTAAAATCGATTTTGAATCGGCTCGGCCTTCCGGATGTGACGGCAGAGATCAGCTCGCTCTCCGGTGGACAACAAAAACGGGTCGCCTTGGCCGCAGCCCTGCTCGACGAAGCCGATTTATTGTTGCTCGATGAGCCGACGAACGAACTTGACGCCGATACGATTGCTTGGCTCGAGACGGTCCTGGCCGATTACCGGGGTGCCATCTTACTCATCACCCACGACCGCTATTTCTTGAACCGGGTCACGAACCATATCCTTGAGATCGCCGATGGGACGAGTTATTTCTATGACGGGAACTACGAGCTCTTTCTCGAAAAGCGGGCCGAACGTAAGGCCCGGTCGCATTCGATGGAGCAGAAGCGCCAAAACATCTTGCGCCGCGAACTCGCCTGGTTGCGCCGCGGCGCCAAGGCGCGGACGACGAAACAGAAGGCGCGCATCCAACGCGTCGAGGATTTGAAACATCAAGAGACGCTCGCCGAGGATGAGGCGCTCGAAGTGTCCGTCGGTTCACGCCGTCTCGGGAAAAAAGTCATCGAAGTGGAGAACTTGTCCTTTGGTTACGACGACAACTTGCTCATTCAAGACTTCACGTGGCTGTTCGGACGACGTGAACGGTATGGCATCGTCGGACCGAACGGGAGCGGGAAGACGACACTCATGAACTTGCTCGCCCACCGCCTCGAACCGACGAACGGGACGGTCGTCCATGGTGAGACGGTCCATCTCGGGTATTACGGGCAACAAGTCGAGTTTGAGGACACATCACGCCGCGTCATCGATGAGATTGAACGAATCGCCCAAGTCATCTACACACCGGACGGCGAGACGATCACGGCCAGTCAGATGCTCGAACGGTTCCTGTTCACCCCGGACGCGCAATACAAGCCGATCGCCAAACTGTCCGGTGGCGAGAAACGTCGCCTCGTCTTGCTCCGTATCTTGATGGACGAGCCGAACGTACTGTTTTTGGATGAGCCGACGAACGATCTCGATACAGAGACGCTGTCTGTCCTTGAAGACTATTTGGAGTCGTTCCCGGGAACGGTCATCGCTGTCAGTCACGACCGCTATTTCTTAGACCGAATCGCCCAACAGCTGATTGCGTTCGAAGACGGGACGATCAACGTCTATCACGCCGAATATAGTGATTATTTGGCCACGCTCCAAGAGCAGACGAAGCAACAAGTGAAGAGAGAATCGAAAGAAAAGAAAGAGCGTGTCAAAGTCGACGTCGTCAAATTCACTTTCAAAGAGCAGAAAGAATGGGAGACGATTGAGGATGATATCGCGTCTCTCGAATCTGAGATCGAGGCAGCGGAGGCTCGGCTCACTACAGCCGGAAGCGACCTCGGCAAAGTGAATGAACTGTACGCCGACATCGCCGCGTTGAAAGAAGCGCTCGATGCGAAAATGGAACGCTGGGAATATTTATCGGAACTCGATGAACAAATTCAAGCACAGAAGAAATGAAAACAAGGATCACGCGTCAGCGTGATCCTTGTTTGTCGTATAACCATATACATGCACATCGTGCGCGCGGTCGCCTTGTCGCATATAGCGGCGAAGCGTTCCTTCCCGCGAGAACCCGTTTTTCTCGAGCATTTGTTGCGATGCGACATTATCCGTGAAGACGATGGCACCGACTCGCTCCATCTCGCCTGTTTGCTCGACATAGTTTAACGCGGCCTGGAGCGCTTCCGTGGCGTAACCGTGACGCCAATAGTTCGGGTGGATCTCGTAACCGACCTCGGCACGTCGATGCCGTGGTGCCCGGTTATGGAATCCAATCGTCCCGATCAAATCGGACGACTCTTTCGCCACGATGCCCCAACGCATCACCGCGCCGGATTCAATCCCATCGAGCATACCGATCAGCATCTGTTCCGTCTCGGAGATTGAGTCATGAGGCTCCATCCCGTAGTAACGCAAGACGTCGGGGTCTGAAAAGATGGTAAACAGCCGCTCGGCATCGGTCACGTCGAGTTGTCGTAACCGGAGCCGTTCCGTTTCAATCGTTGGAAGCATCCGACTCACCCTTTACTGACGATATTATGTTGAAATGCATAGACGACGGCTTGCGTCCGGTCGTAGACGTCAAGCTTCGTCAAAATGTTGGAGACGTGGGTCTTCACTGTCTTCAACGAGATGTATAGTTCGTCGGCGATGACTTGGTTCGACTTTCCTTCCGCCATCAATTGCAAAATCTCGCGTTCCCGGGCCGTCAAACTCTCGTGCAACGTCTTTTCCGGGTGACGGAGCCGTTCGAGCATCTTGCCCGTCACTTGGGCGGCCATGACGGGATTGCCGGCTGCCGTTTGACGAATCGCGTCGGCGATCTCATTGGCGTTCGCCGTCTTCAAGACGTAACTCATCGCCCCGGCCTCGATGACCGGATACACTTTCTCGTCATCTAAGAAACTCGTCACGACTAAAATCTTGGCCTCTTTCCAACTCGCCTTGATTCGCTTCGTCGACTCGACCCCATCGACGGGTTCCATCACTAAATCCATTAAGACGACATCAGGCTTCTCGGCGATGGCGAGTTCCGCCCCAGTCGCGCCGTCCGATGCCTCTCCGACGACTTCGATATCAGGCTGCGTCGACAAGAATGCCGAGACACCGGCCCGCACCATCTCGTGGTCATCAATCAATACGACTCGAATCATTATAACCCCTCCACTTGTTGTTTCACACGCACTTCAATCTGAGTACCGACGCCGGGCACACTGACGAGTCGTAACGTCCCGCCGACCTCAGCCGTCCTCTCTCTTATCGATTGTAAGCCATATGAGGCGACTTGTGTATCATCGACATTAAAGCCGATCCCGTCGTCGTTAATTTTTAAGATGACCGTCTGTTGCACGGTCCGCATTTCGATTTCAAGCCGTTTCGCTTTCGCATGGCGAAGCGTATTGCTGATCGCTTCTTGAACGATGCGGAACAGTTCGTTCTCGGTATGGCGTGACAAATCGACTTCTTCGAGGCGCCAGACGAGCTCGGTCGATTGTTTGCGCGACAGTTCTTCTAACAGTCGCTCGATGCCGGTCTTAAGGGTCATCCCTTCGAGTTCGACCGGACGGAGTTGCAAAAGAAGCGAGCGCATCTCCGCCTGAGCGGTTTGCGCCATCACTTCGACTTGTTCGATTTGCTTGGCGGCCACGTCCGGCTTCGAGATGATTGTCTGCTTGGCCGCCGTCGTCATCATTGAGATGGCGTACAGTTGCTGGCTGACCGAGTCATGCAGTTCCCGAGCGACACGGCGCCGTTCTTCGACGACCGCTTCGCTGCGCGCTTCCTCGACGCTGACGGGACGGTCACCGACTCGCTTGGCCATCTCGACCATCTCGGTGCGTTGCTTGGCGATTCGGGCAATCCGTTCGAGCGTATCACGGTAAGGCGACAGCGGCCGGAACGTGATCTCTTTTTGATTCTCAAGCTTCCATAAAGCGATTGCCACTTCACGAAAGTCGCGTCGCAAATAAAAATACGAGCCAACCCCGAACACGCTGCCGATCAAGACGGCGATGACAAGGATAGACACACCGAAAGGCAACCCTTCTTCACGTGTGAACAAATCTCGGAGTGAAGTCGAGTCACCTATTAAAAATGCGATCGTGACGAACAGTGCCGTCAACAGGCTGCTGAATAGCTGATGCCAGACGACCGTCCTTGGATATGAATCTTTCTTCATACGGTCATCACCTCGACACTTCCGCTCATGAGCACGATATGGATGCGGACTTTACGCGTCGCCGCTTGATAGTCGTCCGAAGCCGTGTAGAAGCGACGGTTGAACACCGGTGAATAGTTCGACTCGTCGACTTGAATCTTACCAAATCCAATCGAGGCATCGATTGAGTAATCGTAGCCGGCCGGAATGAGAATCCGGACATCCCCGGCGAGTCCGTTCAATAACAAGAACGTCTCTCCTTCCGGAATGATGGCGCGCGACAAGTCGAGTTCGACGTCACGCAGCAAAAAGAATTCATTCGTGTCTTGAAGCACGTAGTGACCGCTCTCTTTCGTCCCGAACGAAAATGCCTGTTCTTGCCGAATATGCGACTTGAACCGGCTCGACTCGAGTGGACGGTTTTTATATAGCCGATAACCGAACATGAGCAAAAGCCCCGACAACACAAAACCGAACGCCGCCGATGAGAAGATGAGTCCGACGAGCATGATGCCGCCAATGCCGTAAAAGATATAGCTGACCGGCTGATTGCCTTTACGGCTAAAGCGACGCCCGATATAAAGCAACAATAATGGGACAACCATGCTGAAGAGGACGCTGTTGCCACCCGTCACGATATCGATAAATAGTCCAATGGCAAATAAAATAATCATGAAACCGATGATTTGGCGCGTGTTCCAACGTTCCACGTTGCTTCCCCCTCTCTAACAGTATGTAACATGAAGCAAAGAAGCGATGGCCCAACAATTCGCCGGACCATCGCTGAACCGTTGCGTCAGTCTTGTTTGAAACGACGCTCAAGTTCTTTTAGTTTTGCTTCGAAATCATCTTCATCCGCCGCATCAAGTTTTTCTTCAGCGGCCGGTTCTTGCTTCTTCTCTTCTGCTTTTTTCTCGTCTTCCGTGAACGGATGAGTCTTCGATGTCTCAGCCCCGAAGATTTGATCGAGCGCACCTTTCAATAGATCCAGGTTCTCTCGCATCGCAAATTCGTACCGTTTGTTTTGCATCTCATCGAGCTTCAGTCGCATCTCGAGGGCACGACGCTCAAGAGCATCAAGTTCACGCGTTCCTTCGTCGAGAAGACCTTCGAAGTAACGATATTGCTCGCCATAGTGCTTCGACTCAAGCGCCGCCCGTTCGGCGAGCTTGTCTTCGCCCGCTTGTTTGGCAAGCTCTGTCTGCTCGTAACGCTTATCAGCCATCTGCTTGGCGTTATCTCGTTTCGTCGCAAGTTCCTCGAGCAATGCCTTCTGACGCTCGACGAGACGTTCGACCGACAACGCTTCCTTCTCAGCCCCGCGGATATGGCGGTTCAATTCAGCTTCCCCACTCGAGCGTGGAGCAGAACGTGGCCCCTCTTTATCTTGGAATTTCTTCATCTCTTTCGATAGTTCTTTCGTCAACTCGTTAGCTAAATCACGAAACTGGTCAAATGGTGTTTTCATCTTGATGTCCTCCTTTTGAATCTTAGCGACGGTTTACAAACTTCTGCCAAACTTGATCGAACGATTGAAAGCTGCTGCGGCTCGCACGCGACCCGTCCGCATTGAAAATCTCGACGTCTTGTTTTTGGTTAGCATACATCATATACCCTTTAAACAATACCCATGCCACTACAATCCCGATCAACGCCCAAATATTCGATAAAATTGTGATGATCCCGATCACGGCAAGCGCGCCGTAACCGATTTTTGCGCCGACATGTGTCACGGCCATGAATCTGACTCCAGCCCACAGTGCTAAGAGCGCCCCCAAACCGAACATGATCATGTTCGGTAAAAAGCCGATTAGAACGAGAACTAAAGAGATCGCGGCCACAATGAACAAGACTTGTTTCACCTGGCGATTCATCGATTATCCCTCCTCGTTAAGTACACTCTTATCATAATACGTTATTTTTTATGGCGCGACGAGCGGAAGGCCCGTTTTCCCTCGGTCTGTAGACTGAGATGATAGCGTTCCCAAATCGTGTGTTATACTAGACGCATCGAACAACGAAAGGATGATGTTTTATGAGCACCGTACAATTCGCAGTACACATCTTGTCAGCCAATCGGAGGGCGACTGTCCTCCATCATTAAAAGGGAGGATTCTATTTGAATCAAACAACAACAACGGGACGTGTCACGGCACAGTTCCAACATATGTACACGGTCACGACTGAAAACGCGAACTATACGTGTAGCGTCACCGGCAAATTCCGTCACGAGGCCGAAAGTGAGCGCGACTATCCGGTCATCGGTGACTTCGTCGAGTTCACCGTTCGCGAGCATGGTCAAGGCGTGATTCGACGTCTCCTTGAGCGGCGCACTGTCCTGTCACGGGCAGCGGCCGGCAACGAGACGCGCGAACAATTGATCTGCGCGAACGTCGACTTCATCTTAATCACGATGGCGTGCGGGCACGACTTCAATCTGCGCCGCCTCGAGCGCTATTCGCTCGCCGCATGGGAAACCGGCGCCACGCCGCTCATCGTCTTGACGAAATCAGACCAAGTCGACAATGCCGAGGCGCTCGTCGATGAGCTCGCTTTGACGGTGCCAGGGGTCGATGTCTTTCCCGTCAGTTCACTTACAGGCGATGGCGTCGAAGCGTTGCGAGCCGCACTGCCGAGCGGAAGCACGATTGTGCTCGTCGGTTCGTCCGGTGTC
The DNA here is from genome assembly GCF_024362205.1 of Exiguobacterium aurantiacum. GTDB lineage: Bacteria > Bacillota > Bacilli > Exiguobacteriales > Exiguobacteriaceae > Exiguobacterium > Exiguobacterium aurantiacum_B. The sequence goes on from NZ_CP101462.1 coordinate 2,411,814, forward strand.
GGGAAATCGACGCTGACGAACGCGCTCGCCGGGACGAGCGTCGCCGAGACACAGACCGTCCGCGAGAGCGATGAACGCGGCAAGCATACGACGACGCATCGCGAACTGTTCCAGATTGACGACTTGTTCGTCATCGACACCCCGGGCATGCGTGAGTTCGGACTTTGGGACGGGGCCGATCATCTTGACGACACGTTTCGAGATATCGAGGCGCTCGCCGAGACGTGTCAGTTCCGGGACTGTTCGCACGGCAACGAACCGGGCTGTGCCGTCCGAGCCGCCATCACATCTGGAACGCTCGATGCGAAACGCTATCAGAGCTTCGTCAAACTCGAGCGCGAGCTCCGCTACGCCGAGAAGCGTCAAGCGGAAGCGGCTCGTCTCGCCGAGAAGAAAAAACGAAAAACGAAAGCATAAACTAAGAATGGAGTCACAGAAAAAACTGTGGCTCCTTTTTCTATCACACCGACCTAGCACCAAGTCCTAACATCAATCCGATATTTGTGAACAACCGTTCAGAAATAGTTCGTCCAAATGCAGGCAAAACCCTCGAAAGAAAGCGGTTTCTCCGCTACAATGGATTCGTATTCGCACAGATGAAAATCGCTAGCACATAGGGAGAGACTTATGAAAACATTGAACGAACGCGCACTCGAGATGCACGCCATGCACCACGGAAAATTGGAAACGACACCGAAAGTCGACGTTGACACGAAAGAAGCACTCAGCCTCGCCTACTCACCTGGTGTCGCCGAACCGTGCCGTCGCATCGCTGAAGATAAAGAATTGTCTTATGAATATACCCTCCGCGCCAACACGGTCGCCGTCGTCTCAGATGGAAGTGCCGTCCTCGGCCTCGGCAATATCGGTCCAGAGGCTGCGCTCCCGGTCATGGAAGGGAAAGCCGTCTTGTTCAAAAGCTTCGCCGGCGTCGATGCGTTCCCGATTTGTCTCGACACGCATAACGTCGATGAGATCGTGCGGACCGTCGAACTGCTTGCACCGACGTTCGGTGCCGTTAACTTAGAAGACATCAAGGCACCCGAATGTTTCGAGATTGAGGCGCGCCTGAAACAGACGCTCCCGATTCCTGTATTCCATGACGACCAACATGGAACAGCCATCGTCGTCTTGGCCGGTCTCGTCAACGCGTTGCGCCTCGTCGATAAGACGATGCCCGAACTCCGGGTCGTCATGAACGGTGCCGGGGCCGCCGGCATCGCCATCGCGAAACTATTGAAGCGTTTCGGTGTCGAAGACCTCGTCATCTGTGACACGAAAGGCGCGATTTACGAAGGACGCGTCGAAGGGATGAACCCGTTCAAAGATCAAATCGCCAAAGCGACGAACCGGAAGCAACATGAAGGCACGCTCGCCGACGTGCTTCAAGGTGCCGACATCTTCATCGGCGTCTCGGCGGCCGGTGCCGTTACCGAAGAGATGGTTCGTTCGATGGCTGTCGATCCGGTCATCTTCGCACTCGCGAACCCGATCCCAGAAATCATGCCGGACCTCGCGACAAAAGCCGGGGCGCGTGTCGTCGCGACCGGTCGTTCCGACTTCGCCAACCAAGTGAACAACGTCCTCGCCTTCCCTGGTATTTTCCGCGGGGCGCTTGACGTTCGCGCCACCGAGATTAACGAAGAGATGAAGGAGGCGGCCGTTCACGCAATCGCCGACTTATTGACCGAGGAAGATCTTACGAACGGGGTCGTCATCCCGAGCCCGTTCGATAAGCGAATCGCACCTGCCGTGGCGGTCGCGGTCGCCAAAGCCGCCATCGAGACCGGCGTCGCCAAGCGTCCGCTCGATGAGGCCGCCATCCGCCGGCACGTCAGCCAAAAACATTTGTAATCCAAAAACTGTGCAGACCGTATTGGTCTGCACAGTTTTTTTAGACGGTACCTTGTAAGATTCCTTCCGCCCATTCGACTTCTTCCGTCGTCGGAGGTTTAATTCCTTTGAGCGGATAGTCGAGACCGAGCGCCTCCCACTTATAGACACCCATCTCATGGTACGGCAAGATTTCGACTTTCTCGACGTGGTCGAGTTTTTGGATGAACGCCGCCGTACGACGGAGCGCTCCTTCATCAAGCGTCCATTCTGGGACGAGGACGTGGCGAATCCACATTTTCGTTCCGCGCTCGGATAGATGTTCAGCAAGCGCGAGCGTGTTGACGTTGCTACGTCCCGTCAGTTTCTTACACATGTCATCGTCGATATGTTTGATGTCGAGTAAGACGAGATCGGTATGATCTAAGATCGCATCCAAGTTAGGGGGACGAAGTGCACCCGATGTGTCGAGTGTCGTGTGAAGACCGTGTTTCTTCGCTTCACGCAAGAGTGCCTCTAAAAACTCTGGCTGCGCGAGCGGGTCGCCCCCTGAAATCGTGATACCGCCTTTTGATGCTTCCATGAACGGACGATAGCTGAGCGCTTCTTGAATGACGTCCTCGGCCGAACGATGGTTATTCTTTTTGAAATCCCATGTGTCAGCATTGTGGCAATACAAGCAACGAAGCGCACAACCTTGTAAAAAGACGATAAAACGAATTCCCGGGCCGTCAACGGTTCCAAACGATTCGACCGAGTGTACATATCCCATTGTCATCGAAATGACCTCCTAACGAAATGAGCGGCCTTCAGATGAAGGCCGCCAAGCCTTTGTTTACAATGAACCGTGGAACGTCCGGTTGATGACGTCGATCTGTTGCTCGCGCGTCAACTTGATGAAGTTGACCGCATATCCAGAGACACGGATCGTGAGCTGTGGATATTCTTCTGGATGCTCCATCGCATCGAGCAACGTCTCACGGTTAAAGACGTTGACGTTCAAGTGATGTCCTTTATGCTCGCCGCCCATATATCCGTCAAGCAAGGCAGCCAAGTTGAGTTCACGAGCGACGTCTTCTTTACCGAGTGCTTTCGGTACGATCGAGAACGTGTATGAGATCCCGTCTTGAGCATGCTCGAACGGAAGTTTTGCGACTGAAGAGAGTGAAGCGGCAGCACCTTTCGTATCGCGACCGTGCATTGGGTTCGCACCTGGCGCGAACGGTTCGCCGGCACGGCGTCCGTCCGGTGTGTTCCCTGTCTTCTTGCCATAGACAACGTTTGACGTAATCGTCAAGACCGATTGTGTATGGAGTGCATCACGGTACGTTTTATGCTTGCGCACTTTTTCCATGAACGATCTCGTAAGTTCGACAGCGATTGCATCGACGCGGTCGTCGTTGTTTCCGAATTTAGGGAAGTCGCCTTCTGTCTCGAAGTCGACGGCAATGCCTTGTTCGTTTCGGACCGGTTTCACGGTCGCATATTTGATGGCTGACAGACTATCTGCCGTGACCGAGAGGCCAGCGATACCGCATGCCATCGTCCGTAAAATCTCTGGGTCGTGAAGTGCCATCTCGATCCGCTCGTACGCATATTTGTCATGCATGAAGTGGATCACGTTGAGCGTGTTGACGTAAAGCTCGGCGAGCCAATCAAGCGTCCGGTCAAAGTCGGCATACACTTTGTCGTACGTGAGCACGTCTTCTGTGTTCATCTCCCAAGCGGGTGCAATTTGGTCGCCACTCTTCTCATCGCGTCCTCCGTTCATGCTGTAAAGGAGTGCTTTCGCCATGTTGGCACGGGCACCGAAGAACTGCATTTGTTTCCCGATCTTCATCGGTGACACACAGCAGGCGATGCCGTAATCGTCACCGAACGTCGGAAGCATGAGGTCGTCGTTCTCATATTGAATCGCAGACGTCTCAATCGACATCTTCGCGCAATATTGTTTGAATCCTTCCGGCAATTTCGTTGACCAAAGCACCGTCAAGTTCGGTTCCGGTGCCGGACCGAGGTTCGAGAGCGAGTGCAAGAAGCGGAACGAGCTCTTCGTCACGTTCGAACGACCGTCCTCACTCATCCCACCGATTGATTCGGTTACCCACGTTGGGTCACCCGAGAACAATTCGTTATAGTCAGGTGTGCGCAAGAATTTAACGATACGAAGCTTCATGATGAAGTGATCGACGATTTCTTGAACGTCCGACTCGGTCAGACGACCTGCTTCGATGTCACGCTCTGCGTAAACGTCGAGGAACGTCGAGACGCGTCCGAGTGACATGGCGGCACCGTTCTGTTCTTTGACGGCTGCGAGATAAGCAAGGTACACCCATTGGTATGCCTCTTGTGTATTTTCCGCCGGACGGCCGAGATCAAACCCGTACGCCGCACCGAGCTGTTTCAACTCTTGAAGGGCCCGGAGCTGCTCAGACATTTCTTCGCGCGTTCGAATATCTGACTCTGACAAGAAACCGCCACGGTTTGCCAAATCTTTTTTACGTTCTGCAATCAAGAAGTCTAACCCGTACAAGGCAACACGGCGGTAGTCGCCGATGATCCGACCGCGGCCGTAAGCGTCAGGAAGGCCTGTGATGATCCCTGACTTCCGCGCCGCTCGCATCTCTGGTGTGTACGCATCGAAAACACCTTGGTTATGCGTTTTGCGAATTTCCGAATAAATCTTTGTGATTTCAGGATTTGGCTCGAAACCATATGACTCAAGGGCGGCATCGACCATCCGGATTCCACCGTTTGGATGAATCGAGCGTTTGAACGGCTCGTCCGTTTGAACGCCGACCACTTTCTCGAGTTCTTTGTTTAAGTATCCCGGTCCGTGCGAGACGATTGTCGACGGATTGTTTTGATCGACCGCCCAAACACCGCCGCGTTCCCGCTCTTCTTTCGTCAATTCCATCACTTGTGCCCAAAGACGGTTCGTCGCTTCGGTCGGTCCGATGAGGAAACGATCGTCTCCTGTGTACTCGTGTCGGTTCAAACGGATAAACTCACCGACGTTCACTTCGTTCGTCCACTGCCCAGGTACAAATCCTGACCAGGCTGATTTAATTTCGGTTGCCATTGTGGGTCACTCCTCATAGTTGAGATAACTGCGTGCTTTCTATAAGTTGAGTGTACGTGAAAACGTGAACATTATGTTTTACATTCTTGTGAAAGTTGTAACAATCTCATGAACGTTGGCGTGATGCCGTTTTTGTAAGCGCTTTAAATTCTGTTACAATGTAAATGCTATCAACTATGAAACAGATAAGTCAAGTTATGACAGGATTCACATTGATTCTGTATCACTCTAATTCGGATGTGACGATTTATACAGTTTTTAATGTGATGTATATCACGACCTAGGGATAGAACTTGAATTTTTGCCTTACATCGGACACAATGAAGGCAGAACATTGTAGAAGAGGAAGGGGTTCTTCCCATGACGTACGAATTATTGACAGCCGCTCACGACTTGAAGACCGGTGACCGTATCTCTCTTAAAGTAGAAGAGAACGGGGAACAACGTGACGGATTTATCACTGAGTTTGAAGATGCAGGTTTTTGGATTCGGTTTGACGACGACATCGAAAACGAGGATTTCATCGACTACCGCGATAACTTGCTCGCGGCGCTTATCTCGCGCCCGATTGACGTGGCAGCGACATATCCAGAGCTCGCCTCATACGAACGGTTGACGAAAGAATTGCAGTATCGTGTCTATCAAGGCTTCACCGTCGAAGGCGTCGAGGCGTCGGCTGACCAGATCGATGTGCACATCAAACTCATCGAAGACGGACAGACGTTCACACAGACACTCCGCTCTTCATTCGACCAAGACACTGAACATGTTCGCTATATCTAAGACAGGGAGCGCTAATGCTTCCTTTGTTTTTGCCCCACGATAAGGAGAATTGATATGAACTTTACAAAACCATTTATTAACGAAGCCTGGGATCGCCTTGGCTTTACTGAACCGATGCCGGTCCAAGCCGAAGCGTTCCCGCTTCTTCTTGACGGAAAAGACGTCACGATCGAAGCGCCGACAGGTACCGGGAAGACGCTTGCTTACTTATTACCCGCCATCGAAAAAATCGACGCTTCAAACGACCGCATCCAAGTCGTCATCGTCGCACCGACTCGTGAACTCGTCATGCAGATTCAAACGGTCGCGCAACGCTTCACCGAGAAAGGTGACGTCCGCATCGCCTCGTTCATCGGTGGCGTCGAACTGAAGCGCCAAATCGATCGCCTCAAGAAAAAACCGCATTTGATTGTCGGGACACCGGGCCGACTCGTCGAACTCATTGAGAAGAAAAAGTTGAAACTTCACGAGACGCATACAATCGTCCTCGACGAAGCCGACCAAATCATCGACAGCGGTTTGACAGAATCTGCTGAACGGATCATCAAGCACACGGCGCATGAACATCAAATCGCACTCGTCTCGGCGACACTCACAGACACGCTTCAAGCGTGGGCTGCCCCGTTCTTAAAGGAGCCGGCACATGTGAAAATCGAGCGGGCGGTGAGCGCACAAGTCACCTACGGCTACATGTTGACGACACGCCGCTACAAACCCGAGTTGCTCCGCCGTCTGTCGCATGTCGACAACGTCAAAGCACTCGCTTTTATCAACAACCGTTCGTTCTTGCCACCGTTGAAAGGTGAGCTCGACAAGATGAAAGTGAACTATCGCATGCTCGACAGCTTGAAAGGAAAGCGCGAACGTGTCGAAACGCTTCGTGAGTTCCGTAAAGGCGACTATCCGCTCCTTATCACGACAGGTCTCGCAGCCCGTGGCCTCGATATCGAAGAAGTGACACACGTCGTCCACTTTGACTTGCCAGAATCGATCGATGACTTCATTCACCGCTCGGGCCGGACGGCACGCGGCAATGCGGCTGGGACTGTCCTCTCGCTCGTGACGGATGAAGATTTGACGCATTTGAAATCGTTCGCCCGTCAACTCGGCGTCGAATTGAAAGAGCTCGAAATTTACCGTGGCGACGTCATCGAGAAGCGAATCGAAGATAAACCCCCGGTCGTCAAACGTCCCGCGAACAAGCGAGGACCGCGCCGATGAAAAAAGACCGGAAAGTGATTCCATTCCCGTTGCTCGTGGAAGAGTCCGAATTGCTGGCCGAGCTGAAAAAGTTATATGAGCAAGCCGCGCTCGCGCGCAGCACGCAATGGACGAACTATATACAAGAAATCGCCTCGGAAGGCACGTGGCATTTGAAAGACGCGGAGCTATTCCGTGATTTGTTCATCGACTGGGCTGTCTTTTTCGAGACGGACGAGGACGGGATGACACCGCACGGCCGCTACTTGGCGGAGCATAAGGCGGACATGTCCCCCGCCCTCTATCACGCGCTCCGGGGCTTGGCGGTCCCGCGCTGTTCAGTCTTCGAAGTGACCGAAGACGGTTTACGCGATTGGGAGACGAAAGAGATCTACAAAGTGATGCTTCCAGAGGCTCGTGAACCGGGCGATGTAATGCTCGGCAAACTGCTCGATATCCGCGGCAACTGGCGGTTCGGGTCGGCATTCCTCGCCCTCCCGGCGAAGATGGCCGGCAACGTCTCGGACCTGTATATCGACTTCACTGATGAAGTCGGTCCAGGTGCGTTCCTCGACCAGTTCCCCGAGTTTTGTGCGGAACTGATCGACATGTTGCTCGATTTAGAAGAAGGGGTCATCGTCCCGAAACCATCAAAATAACCGAGAGGCGGCCGCCTCTCGGTTTTTTCTATCAGTAGACATAATACTCGACGGTTTGATTGGCCGCTTGATCGCTGTCTCCTTCTGCTTTTATGGAAGCACGCGACACCATGTCTCCCTCATCATATACTTCTAGCATAGCCCCTTCTGTCGTTGGAAGCACATGATAGATTAGCTGATCGACATAAGTGACTGACCCGACCGTACCTTGAATGGCTTGGCGAGTCGTCTGCTCCAACGAGTTTAAATCAATAATCAATTCCGTTCCGTCAGATTGAATCGTACGATACTCATGACCTTTGAATAGCGTACCTTTCAATTCTTCCGATTGGTTCACTTTCACTACTTTGTTTTCTATAGCGTCATAGACAAATAGTCCTGGTAGATCCATTTCTGACATATATTCTTCACCTGTGTCGTCTTGTAACGTCTCAAGCGCCGTCGCGCGAATCGGAATATAGCGGTTGTCCGTCGCCACTTGACCTTGATACGCAGACGGATACCATGACCATTCCGCCCCAACGACACCTCCGACCAACGTCTTGGATCGATCAATCTTTTGCGTGACGAACGTCTTCGTCGATTCATCGAACGTTGCCACGTGATGGTTCGTCGTTTCATAGTTTTGATCGTATATAAGGTGGACTTTATCGTCGTAAACGTAAAATCCCTTCCAACCACTTTCTAATATCTCTCGTGCCTGTCCAAACTCGGTAACGTCTACTTCCTTACCGTCTTTTGATTTGAGCACCACTAACGTATCACGGTCTTTTTGGCCGATCGCCACTTCCCCATCGGTCGTCCAAATGCGTTGCGCATAATCCAACTGTTTCAGCGCTCGTTTGAACGCTCGAGAGTCTTCCCCGAAATTCGCTCGAAAATCGAGGAGCTGCTCGAAGTAACTTCCCTTATGCGAGGAGGTGCTCCCATTCAATGTCACATTGATCTGCGTATAAGGCTGATCTATCGAACCTTTAGCGACTTGAACGATTCGATCTTCCCACAACTTTTTATTGGATTCGACTTGAAGTGACCAATCCGTCCCACTTTCCGTCCCGCTGACGGCATATGTGGCGAGCCCTACCATGATCATCACACCTAAGGCGACCACGTTCACCATTCGTTTCATGCGATTCACCTCACACACTCATTTTTTTTGAAAGGAAACGACGGCTTAGCAACGTCAGCCCGAAGACCAACCCGATCAATCCTAAACCGAACAGTCCAATCAGTTCATCCATAAACAAATAGCGTTCAAAATAAATAATTAGAAGCGTCGGCAACGCAATCAAACCACTCACTACACAAATAGCCAAGACCGGTGACCAAAGCGTCCGTTGCCATAGCCCCCGCTCCACTAAAACGAACGTGAAGAGTGCGAGCACGACAAATGCGATCAGCACTTGATGCACGAGGAAGTTAAATCCACTCTCTGGATACATCATGGCAAGATAATCGAACTGTATCGCCCTCTCAAACGATCCTTGAAGCGGAATCATTTTGGCGTTCAGCCAAGCAGTGAACAGTTGATATTGCAAAAGCAACGCCATCCATTGAATCGCGAACAAGCCCAAAATGAGCATCATGACTGTCACAAATTTCGCAATGAACAGTTTCATTCTCCCTGTCGGTATCGTCAGCAACCGCATCATAAATGTGCCGCGTCCTTGAAACTCGCGATACCAAATCCAGACGCTGAAAAAAATCATCGCGACGATTGCGACACCAACTGATAGAGTAAACACAGTGCTCCCGATGTAATTCGCGAACGAGACCGTATAACCCGTCATGCCCTCTAGTCTCATTTCTTCATATGTAGCAGTCTGCCTCCATAAGAAAGCACCTAGCCAGCTGAATTGCAGCGCCAACAGCACGCCGACTAAGATCAAGTACGATTTCTTTACGCGATCAAGCTCCCAACTGATCAGTTTCAACACGCTCATGCCCCGTACTCCTCTCTCATGACATCGACGATCGACTTGCCGTGAATGAAACGGACGTCCTCGACGTCGAACTCACGGACGATCCGTCCTCGGTTCAACATGACGGCCTTATCGACCAAATATTCAATGTCTTCAATCTCGTGCGTCGTAATCAACACGCCCCGATCTTCCATCACATCACTCGAGAACAACTCGACGATCTGTTCTTTTGAAAACACATCGATGCCTGAGAATGGTTCGTCGAGCAATAAATAGTCCGGGTCTTGGGCGATGCCGAGCGCCAAGTTCACTTTCGCGAGCGTCCCTTTCGACAGCTCGTTCAACTTGTCTTCCGGAAACAGCTTGAACTCGTCGACAAGACGGGCGAACAATTTCGGGTCGAACTTCGGATAAAAGTCGCGCATGAACGCCTCACACTGCTCAATCGTGAAATGAATGGGGAATGTCGAGTGGTCTGGTACGAATGCGACGCGGTTCAAGTCAATCGGTTTGCCGTCGACGAGCACCGTCCCTTGATCGAACGGTGTCAGTCCCATGATACCTTTTAAAATCGTCGATTTCCCGGTACCGTTTAACCCAATCAGACACGTGATTTCCCCTTTTTGGGCCGTGAACGACACGTCCTCGATGACTTGTTTTTTGCGGTAACGTTTCTTAACTCCCAGTACTTCGATCATTGAAATTCCCCTCCCCGTATTGCTGTTTGATTTTATCGACGAGTTCATCCATCGTGACGTCGAGTTCTTGAATCGATTCGACAAAAACGGCGATTGCCTCATCGACGAGCTCGGTGCGGATCCGTTTCAATACATGTTCATCGGTCGTCACGCGGCTCGGACGGTTCCGTTCGGTCGTAATCAATTGTTGTTCCTCCATTTCCTTGAACGCCTTTTGGACGGTGTTCGGATTGATTTTCAGTTCGGTCGCGAGCTCTCGCCGCGACGGCATCTCTTCGCCTGCCTGCAGTTCGCCAAGCGCCATCTTCTTTTTGAAGTAATCGACGACTTGCATATAAACCGGGGCTCTCGTGTTGAATTGTATGATCATGTTGTCACCTCTCTAAGTGTATGATGCGACTAATACACTACCTGTCTGTATTATCACCATAGTACACTTACGGAGTCAACAGTTTTTTCCAAAATAAAAACGCATCCGCTGCTCATGCGGATGCGTCAACTAGATCGAATGATGTGATCGGCTTTGGCTTTCGGATTGACCGTCTTGAGGTAATGCGTTTCTCCCGGCCAGTACCGGCGCTCATACTTGTCGAGCCGCTCCGACAAGTCGCCGATATACGTATCACGATTCAGGACACGTTCATACCGGACCTCTTGCGGACAGTCGAGATAGACGACGTAATCGAAGTAAGCGCGCCACTCGTCACGCAATAAGAAAATGCCTTCAATCAAGACAATTGCGGTCGGTGCGATTTCCACCGTTCGATTGATGACCTCATCCCGGTCGCGGTCATAATATGGCAACGTCAGCGTCGCCTGCCCTTCTTGAAGCGGTTTGAACAACGTCTCCACGAGCAAGTCGACGTCCCACTGCAACGTATAGTATTCGATCGCCTCCGGCTCACCGGTGTCGTAGCGCCGGGACCGTTCGACGATAAAGTCGTCAATGTGGAAAATCATTTCGTTCGGCACGATGCCCCGTAGTTGATTGACAAGTGTCGTCTTTCCGGCACCGCTCAATCCGTCGATGGCGACGATGATCGGACGCTCTTGCTCATGACTGGCGTACGCTGTTTCAATGACTTGCCTCACCGTATCCATTCCGTCCCTCCTTCACAAATAGAAAAAGTCAGCCCTAAATTACAGGGCTGACTTCAGTTTACCAGAGCACCCAACCTTTCGCTCCCGGTGGCGCACTCTCAATCAAGTGCCAAATCGGGACCGTGTAGGCGAACGCAATCAACACGAACGTGACAGTAATCCATAGCTTCCAATTCTCGAAGAAACGTGGCGTCTCCATCGCCGCCTCTTCCGTCTCAGCGAGCGGAAACTCCTCTTCTCCTTTCGGAGCGAGGAATGACAAGTTGAACATCGAATAGACGAAAATGAGGACCGAGATCAACAGGATCGTCCCACCGATCGCCATAGCGATGTGGTATGGAATCCATTCGCGCGTGAGTGCGTCGGAGAAGTATGTCGCTGGACCAGTCCGGCGCGGGTTACCTTGAAGGCCCGAGATATGCATCGCGTAAGACATGATCGACATCCCGAACGCCCACGTCCCAGTTTGAATCAATCCGATGCGGTTCATCGATTTCGTGAGTGTACGACCTCGAAGGACCGGTACGAGCCAATACGCCGTTCCGAAGAACGTCAACGCGACGGCCGTCCCGACCGTGATATGGAAGTGACCCGTGACCCATAGTGTATTGTGGACCATCGCGTTCAATTGGTGCGACGCGTTGATGATCCCGCCGGCCCCGGCTGGAATGAAGAATAACATCCCGACGAATGGCGCGAGGAAACGAACATCCCCATACGGCATTTTCTTGACCCAACCAAATAGACCGCGGGCACCGAGTGCGCGACCGCGCAACTCGAACGTCGCAAACAGCGAGAACGCCGTCATGAACGATGGGATGACGACGAGGAACGTCAAGATTACTTGGACGAACTTCCAGAACGGGTCAATCCCTGGCTCTGTCAACTGGTGGTGGAAACCGACCGGGAACGAGAACAAGAGGAATAAGAGAAATGCCATCCGCGCGAGCGCATCCGAGAAAATCTTTCCGCCGATTACTTTCGGCACGACCGTATACCAGACGATATAGGCCGGCATGAGCCAGAAATAGACGAGCGGGTGACCGAAGTACCAGAATAGCGTCCGTGACAACTCGATCCCGACCGTATCTTTCCATCCGAGCGAGAGCGGGAGCAGTTGGAACAAAATCGTCCCAGCGACACCGAGCGTGGCGATAACCCATAAGAGCATCGTCATGACACTCATATACGCCGGCAGCGGCGGGTGAACTCCTGGGTTCTCCCGTTTATAGTCTGCATACATGCGGAACATGGCGAACGCAGACAACCATGTGCCGACGACGAACAAGACGAGACCGATATAGAACACCGGGTCGGCCATGAGCGGCGCATAGAACGTATACAACACAGTCGCTTTATTGGCGAGCACCATGATTGTGACGAGCACGGCTCCGGCGATGATCATCCAAAATCCGAGCCAGGCAACCCGGGTCGGGAACGACTCAAAACGTCCGAACGACTTGGCGAGGAGCGCGTAAAGCAAACCGATAATAAACATCGTCGTGAAGACGAGACCAAGCATGATGCCGTGCGCGGTCAAAAGTTGATAATAGCCGAACACTTCCGGGATGACACCCGTCCGGATAAGCGTCTGCATGAGTCCAGCCAAACCGCCAATCAAAACGGCAAGGACCGAGATGACGACATGGGCATAGGCGAGGCGCGCTTCTTTGGCACCGATACTCGGCACCGGAACGCCGCGTTCCATCTCCCACTGTCTTAATTTTGAGGCTACGTCATTCATTTAGTCCACCACCTTAATTTTTGTCGCCATCATATGATGGCCGGTTCCACAATATTCGTTACACAGAATCAAGAACTCGCCTGCCTCGTCAAACGTATATGTGAGCGAGTTGATGTGGCCTGGTACGACCATCATGTTGACCGGAGTCCCTGTCAATTGGAACCCGTGGACGACGTCCGGTGAGGTGACGAGAAACGTGACTTTCGCACCTTTTGGAATTTCCACATTGCCCGGAGTGAATGTGAACGCTTGGGCGACCATGACGAGCTCATACTCGTTGTCGCCAATCTTATGGAGTCCCGGTTTGTCGAACGGTGCGGTTTGATGCACTTTTGCCGGGTCGATCAAATCCGCGTCCGAAGCCGGCTGATTGCCTGCCGCAAACGCAGAGATGCCAAGCACTGTCAAAAAGACGCCTAATAGAATGATGCCGAATACTAACCAATACTTCTCAAGTTTATGAATATGCATCGTGTTTCCCTCCTCTTGCTCGTTATCGTGTCACAAATAAGTAAAAGACCGACGACCACATGGCAATGATGACGCCCGCGACAATCATGACCGATGTGAACGTGCCTTTTAAGTTCGGTTCTTGTCCACCGTTTTTATCCACGTGAAGGACCCCTTTCCCTATGATTTCCACTTTCATTGTATGAAAAGGGACCTGGATTAATATGTGACATTTATCACTTCAAAAGTGACAATCACATCAAATTTGCGTAGTTTTCACACATAAAGTTCACATTTTAAAAAAAGGCATAAGAAAAGGCGATTGTTCCGATATCAGTCGGAGCAATCACCTATTTCTTTTTTTCATGATGTGGCAGAACAAAATGTTCCAATTCTTCCGAACAGGATGGGGAAACCGCAAATCAAAGTCGGCAAATACCGGCGGGACAGCCTTCGCAATAACATAGCTCTTTGAGAAAATCGATGTCATGCAACACCATCGACGTCGGGGTCGTCGTTAATACGCCTTCTTTACGCCACTGGTTCATCATTCGATTGACCGTCTCGCGAGGTGCACCGATCAATTGACCGAGTTCGCCGTCAGATGGATGTTTCGGGACAACGATCCCCTCTGAATCCTCCACGCCATGCATCGCCGCCATGCGAAGCAACGTCGAGGCGAGCGCCCCTGGCTTCCCGTAGAGCAACAAGTCACGCAACTTCATCTCGGACTGTTTGCGCATCATCGACGTCCAACGCAACACCTCCGTGGCCAGTTGCGCATCTTGACGGACAAGCTCATCCATCTCTTGTTTCGAAATCCAGCCGATGACACTGTCCTCGGTCGTCTCGATGCTATATGAACTCGGGAACACCTCGTCAATATCGAACTCTCCAAAGAAGTCGTCAGCGCCGTATATGAACATGATGAGCGAACTCCCTTTTTTCGTCAGCTTCGTGAATTTGACGGTACCGCTCTTCAAGTAAAAGAATTTACTGCATTTTTCGCCTTCCCAACAAACGATACTCGATTTTGAATAGTCTTGAAACGTCATCATCTCGAATAAGAGCTGTTTCGTCTCTTCTGAGAAGACGAAGCTGTTCGGTTGGGTCGTCCCACATTTTATGGTCATGTTGTCTGCTCCCTCCACTGGTCTCATGCCTAATCAGGCCTCGTGCGTGATATATGGCTTTATTATACAGGAGGACAACAGGCATTTTCATAAAAGTATGTGACATTTCAAACAATCTTCTAATTTATCTGTTCACAAAAAAAGACTGCAGGCACCCTGCAGTCTAGTCTGATCATCGGTAGACGAGTCGAATCAACTTCTCGGCTCCTTTGAAGTTCGGATAACGAACCGGTAAATCAAATTTCGTCGTGTTGCGCAAAATCGACTTGGCATGGCTGAACGTCTCGAAGCTGTAGCGACCATGGTACGAGCCCATCCCGCTCTCACCGACCCCGCCGAACGGCAGGTTCGGGTTCGTCAAATGCATGAGCACGTCATTGACACAGCCCCCGCCGAACGTGAGATGCTTCATCACCGTCTGTTCCACAGCTTTCGTCTCAGTGAACAAATAGAGTGCGAGCGGGTGCGGACGCGCTGCGACGAAATCAATCACCTCGTCGAGTTGACGATACGTGAGCACCGGTAAGATTGGTCCAAAAATTTCATCTTTCATGACGTTCGCATCTTCTTCGATATCCGTCAATACGGTCGGGGCAATCTTTAATTGATCTCGATCAATCTGACCGCCGAAGAACACGTCGCCTTCCGTCAAATATCCGTTCAGGCGGTCGAAGTGCGTCTCGTTGACGATGCGCGTGAACCGTTTCGTCCCGACGCCGTTCCCGAACATCGTGAACGCCTCTCGTTTGATGGCCTCGAGGAACGCCTCTCGTTTGGATTCGTGGACGAGGACGTAGTCTGGAGCGACGCACGTCTGACCGGCGTTCATCCATTTGCCCCAGGCGATGCGCTTCGCTGCAATCTCGATATTGGCATCGTCATGGACGATGGCCGGCGATTTTCCGCCGAGTTCCAGTGTGACCGGCGTCAAATGTTTTGCCGCCGCCTCCATGACGATTTTCCCGACCGGTGTCGATCCGGTGAAGAAGATATGGTCCCACTTCTCTGCGAGCAGTTCCGTCGCAACGTCTTTATCCCCTTCGACGCTGACGACGTAGCGGTCGGTGAAGGCCCGTTCGAGCACTTTTGTGATCATTTGGGCGACGTTCGGTGTCAATTCTGAAGGTTTGACGACGGCCGTGTTCCCTGCGGCGATCGCTCCGATGAGCGGTGCCATCGCCAATTGAAACGGATAGTTCCATGGGGCGATAATCAGTACCGTGCCGTAAGGTTCGTACATGACCTCACTTTTCGTCCCTAAATGAATTGAGGCTCCACGGACACGCTTTGGACGCATCCAACGTTTCAACTCACGTGTCGTCCGCGTGATCTCATCATAGACGAAACCGATTTCCGTCGTGAACGCGTCGAGTTCTGATTTGTTCAAATCCTGCTCCAACGCTTGCAGTATCTCGGCTTCATGATGTTTGATTGATTCTTTTAAAAACGTCAACATGCTGAGACGGAACGCGAGCGATTTGGTCGCTTGGGTCCGATAGAAGCGACGTTGTTTACGGATGAGCTCTTCAATGGTCAACTGTTCGATTGGTGCGAGCATAAATCTGCCTCCCTTAAATGATAGCGCTAGCTTCATCTTATCATTTACTCTTGGCCACCGACCATTTTGAACCTTCGCTCGGCACACTCGATATCCATCTTACCTCACGGGTACGTTCCGCTTTTTCGTTTGCTGTATCACGACGAGAATCAATCCGGCGGCGAGCAAGATGCCTCCGGTCACCGTGAACTTTTGTGTCAATGAGATGGAGAGCCAACCTAAAAAGGCCGATCCCGTTACCGTCCCGAGCGAGAAGAAAGCGTAAAAATATCCGTACGACTTTCCTCGGTTGTCATGGTTCGTGGCTTTGATTAACATCGTATTGATGGCCGGGAATAAAATCGCGAAACCGACACCGTACAAGGCGAGCACCCCGTATAAGAGACTAGACGTCTCAGACCGACCGATCAGCAGTTGGCTGACGCCGAGAATGCCGACACCAAGCGCTGCGAGCTTCGCCGGTTCGATTTGGTCGAACAAGCGGTTCGTCGGTAAAATAAACACGAGCACCGCCATGATCCCGAACGTGCTGAGCAACGTCCCGCTCAGACGAGAATCATAGCCGAGCGATTGCACATAAAGCGGTAGCAAGTACGCGATGGCACCTTGCGAGAACATCAAGAGGAAAGCACCGATATACGCTTTCATGACGTCACGCTCAAAGCCCGCCGTTCCTTCTTCTTGACGGTTCGATGTTCCAAGCGACAGTTTCGAGGGACGTAAAAAGATGAGCGCCAAGAGCGCAACCAGCGCCCCGTAAAGAGCGACGTACGTGAAAACGACGGGCACGGTCGTTCGGCTTGCCATGATGCCACTGAACGCCGGTCCGATAATGGCCGCTAACCCTACGAAACTGCCCGTCAACGCCACTTTCTTACCTTGACGGTTCGCGGCGGTCAGATTGGCGGACAACGTGAATGCGGCCGGGACGATCAAACCAGCGACGAAGCCGTGAACGATCCGGACGATGAGAAGCGTCGTCGATTCATCGACAAGGTGATACGATAAGAGACTGAGGCTCGATAGCCCGAGACCGACGAGCAAGATGACAATCGGACCGATGCGGTCGGTCCAGATGCCGGACAATATATTGCCGAACGTGTTCGACAACGAATAGATGGCGATGACGAGGCCGGCGATGAACGGCGTCGCTCCGACCGATGTCGCAAACGTGCTCATGACCGGAAGCTGGGCGAAGAGATCAAAAAAAGCAAAAAAGACGATACTATAAATGACAAAAGCGGATGCTTTATTCATGGACACAACTCCTTCGTACAGCCCGTTTTTCGAACTGTTCGTTTCAGCTTCAGTCTAGCTTGCCGGTTTCACTTTGTATACACGGGAAGGCGCGCGGACACAAAAACGCCTTACAAACCATTGGTCTGTAAGGCGAGTTCATTAGTTTGTGACTTCGACCGCTGTATCGAGTGCGACACGGATCATTTCGTCAAATGTCGATTGACGCTCTTCCGACGTCGTCTCTTCACCTGTTAACAAGTGGTCTGAGATCGTGAGGATTGTCAACGCGTTCACTTTATGTTTCGCAGCGAGTGTGTAAAGACCTGCCGCTTCCATCTCGATTGCGAGGCAACCGAAGTCGGCCCACTTCTTGAAATGATGGAAATCATCTTGGTAGAACTGGTCGGCTGTGAAGATTTGACCGACCTTGACCGGGATGCCAGCCTTTTCAGCGTTCAAATACGCGCGATGTAGGAGGTCGAACGTCGCTGTCGGTGCATAGTCCATACCGTCGAAACGAACCCGGTTTTGGCCCATTTCACTCGATGCGCTCATCGCGATGACGACGTCACGTACTTTAACGTCTTCTTGAATCCCGCCGGCCGTACCGACACGAATCAAGTTTTTGGCGCCATATGACATAATCAATTCGTTCACGTAAATCGACATCGACGGAACACCCATCCCTGTCCCTTGGACGGAAATGCGTTTCCCTTTATACGTTCCAGTGAAGCCATACATCCCACGGACTTCGTTGTATAACTCGACGTCTTCGAGGAATGTCTCCGCGATGTATTTCGCACGTAGCGGATCTCCTGGCAATAATACCGTTTCTGCGATTTGTCCTGCTTCTGCCCCAATGTGTACACTCATGATTAAATTCCTCCTTCAAGATAATCGTTGGCACTGTTCCCGATATTCGTTCGGGGTGATGCCAACCTGTTTTTTGAAGACTTTCCGGAAATATTTATCATCCGAAAAGCCGACCGCTTGGGCGACTTCATAAATACGTTGTCTACTCGTCTCAAGGAGACGTTTCGCCTCGAGCATCCGGATCGACAGCAAGTATTCGGATAAGTTGACGCCGTACTGCTGTTTGAAGCGACGCGATATGTATTCGCGGCTCAAATAAAAGCGCTCGCTCATCCCTTGTAAGCTGAGTTCTTCCGCATAATGGCGCTCGATGAACGCGCCAATCTGTAGAATCGGATCTTCTTCGTCAGGAGTGACATCCGCGAGGGCGCGTGCAAGCGTCTCGTTCAAGACGTCAGGGTCGATTGGTTTCAACAAGTAGTCGAAACTGCCAAGCTGAATCGCGCGCCGCATGTACGAATATTCGTCATAGCCCGTCAAGACAATCAGTTTGGTCGTCTCCGCCTCCGTGTGAACCCATTCCATCAACTCGATGCCGTTACAGCGAGGCATCTGCAGGTCCGATAAAATCAACGCCGGCCGTTCCTTGCTGATGATTCGTTTCGCTTCTTCCCCGTCCTGTGCCTCGATCACTTTCGTGACACCGAGCCGTTCCCACTCCCCGAGCAGTTTCACCGCTTCCCGTACCGGCGACTCATCGTCGACGATCAATACTTTCGTCATGACGCATCCGCCTCCTTCACGGCCGGGAAACGCATAACGATACGAAATCCGCCTGTCTCTGGTGTAGCCAACATAAACTGAGCCTCCCGATTATAGTTTAACATGAGTCGATCGCGAATGTTCTTTAAACCGGTACCTTCTGCCCCATGAACCGGCGCTGTCGACAACTCAATCCGTTCTTGTAGGGCATCGAGCTCTCGAACGGGGATGGGCCGCCCACTATTCTCGCAACGGATGACGAGGTCTGTCCCGGATTGCTGAACGTGCAGGGAGAATCGGTTCGCCTCCGTTGACCCATCCCGCTCGAATCCGTGTTTGAAAAAGTTCTCGGCGAGCGGTTGGAGAATCATCTTCGGTACGATCAAATCGAGCAACGCGTCCGGGACGTCGATTTCGACTTCGAACTGTTCCGGAAAACGGACTTGCTGAAGCCGGACGTATGAATTGAGATGATCGACTTCGCGTTTGAGCGTCACCATCGATTCGTCCGGATGCATCGTGTACCGCATCATCGAGGATAGCTGCGTGATCAGACGATATACCGTCTTGCCATCTCCTTTCAACGCGAGCGTCCCGATTGACTGCAAGGCGTTGAACAGGAAGTGTGGGTTCGTCTGAGCTTGGAGCGCCCTCAGCTCATTCGTCCGATTTTCGAGCGCCAATCGATACTCGCGTTGAATCAAATCATCAATCCGTTCAATCATCCGCTTGAATTGTCGTCCGAGCACGCCGAACTCATCATTTCCGAGGGAATCGAATGAGACTGTCATATCCCCTTGTTCGATTCGCCAAATGTTCGACGTGAGCGTCTTGATCGGTGTCGTCAAACGCATCGATGCGTAGGTCGCCCCAATCAACGCCAACACGAGCGACACCATCCCGACGACAAATACGATGAACGACGTCCGTGAAGCCGGCTCGGTCAACAGACGGTCCGGAATTGATTTCCCGATGTAAAACGTCTGATTCTCAAACTCGAACGACTTGACGATACGGTGGTGCTTCCCATCGCTCGACAGCGAGTTCGTCGATACGTTCTGCGGAATCTCGCCATCCCCGAGTTGAGCGAAGACTTGATTGCCGCCCCCGACGAACCAGAGACTCTCGCTCGGGTTATTCTGTAGCGAGGCGAGCTGGCCGGTGAAGACGTCCTCGGGGATATCAATCGACAAAATCGCGAGTGGCTGGTCCGTCTCAATCTTATCGAGTCGGAAATGGAGCGTGACGACCTCTTCTTCTGAGACGAGCGGACCGAAATCATGATACGGCACGAGCGGATGTGAGGCCTCGAGCAGGACGCGACTCTCTTCGTACTTCAACAACTGCTGCTGAATCGCGCTCGGTTGTCTCTTCGATCGCGGCGACACTTTCATTTTATAGGCGGCGAACGAGTCCATGTCCTCGAGCATAAGCAATTGAATCTGGGCGACGTCTTCCCGGGACAAATACATGCCGAGGAGCGCCCGTCGTACCTCGAGTTCAGTTTGTTCGAGCGACAGTCCCGGGCCGTACTCGAGAATATCGAGCACATCCCGATTCGCATACAGACTGGTCGGCAAGCGGCTCAAGTCCGAGACATACCGTTCCATCTGTAGTGTGCCTCGCTCAAGCGACCATTCCGTGAGCTGAAGCCCCCGTTCCCGCTCCCGGTCTTTGACGTACCAAAAGGAAATGATCGTCGCCAAAATGACGGGAACGATAATCGTCAATGCGATCATTCCCGTCAGCTTCGTCCGAATGCTCATCCACGTATCGCCTCCTCGCTGTCATTATATCACGGCTTATGCAAGCGTTTGCAATACTTGAAAATAAAAAGGTCTATGACCTTTGTTCCGGCCATAAACCTCGTTATTTATTCGTATGATTGAATCAATTCGATGATGCCTGTCGGTTGCCCGGAGTCAGCTGCGAGTTCGGCCGGCGTCATGCCATCCTCGTTCTCAAGCGAGACGTCGGCGCCGTTCTCAAGCAACAACCCAACCGTATCGATGTCCACGCCTTCATTATAGAGCAAGTTATGAAGCGGCGTGTCGCCGTATAAGTCTTGCGTGTTGACGTCAGCCCCGTCTGCCAATAAGGCCTCAAACTCTTCGTACGTTGCGGCGTTGTAGGCAAGTTCTTGAATCGGCTCTTCTGCCATGGCATCAAGCGAGCCGAACCCTTCTGAGAAGCCAGTCAATCCGTCGCTCGTGAACAACCAGGCGACAATGGCCACATTGACAATGACACTCAATACAATCGTCCCGATAATCGACCCTTTGACATACCCTGCCGTCTTGAAGACCGGAACGTTCGTCTCACCGGCGTTCGTCGCGATGGCCGCAATTCGTTTCGGGAGTGGCGGATGTGTCGATAACAGCTCGCTCAACTTGGCGATAAATCCGTTCTCACGACTCGCTTCATATAAGTAGTCAAACTCGCTCACTTCTTTTGCCAATTTCCCACCGATGGCAAGAATCGTGAGGGCACGTTTCGATGCCGATTGGTCTTGAATATGATGAGCTGCCATGCGGTCACACGTAAACTCACAGGCACGTGAGTAGGCCGACCCTAAAAACGGGATCCAGCCGCCGAGCATCATGGCCCACTGTTTTTGGACGTGATTACGGCGAATGTGTGCCAACTCATGGGCGATGACAAACTCAACTTCTTTCGTGTAGCCATCACGTGACAACTCGACGATATCCGAATACAAGATGACCATGTTCTTTTGGAAGAAACGGGTCGCGAAAGCATTCAAGACGCCCCCGGCTTGAAGAATGTAGACGTCCGGGAGTAAGCGAATCCCCATCTCTTGCCCGACACGCTGATAGGTCTGATATAAGTCGGCGAATTGACGCTCCGTCACTTTGACGCCGTTCGTGCGAATATATCCGATTTGTAGCCAGTGCGTGAACAGTGACAACGCCAAAATCGTTCCGATAATCCATAAAAAGATGCCGAGCGAGGCAATCGTGAAGACAATTCCTAAAATTATCGTCAACACGCTGGCTGCGACGAGTAGTCCAAAATACAGCTTTTCGTTCTTATGTACCAATTGCGATTGTTTCATGTAAAAATCCCCTTCATTTTCCATATGCATTCCATTATACCGGATAATTGGAAGAGGACAATAAAAAAATAGAAACCGACATGTACGTCAGTTTCTATTTGATGGTCAAGCGATACAGTTGATCGTCCTCATTGCTCGGATTCCCGCGTCCGTCTGTGTTGTTCGTGATGAAGTAGAGCTCACCGTCTCCTAACCAGACGTCACGGATGCGCCCTCTATCCTCGACGAGCGGAGTGACCTCTTTCGTCTCTCGGTCGATGGCGACGAGGCGATTTCCGCGAAGCGTCGCCATATAAACGTAACGATCATCCGCCGCGATTCCCGAAGGGGCCCACGACGTCTCTCCGACCTCGAACCACGGTGTCTCGAGACCTTCTTGTTTCTCGTTCGCCTCAATAAGCGGCCAGCCGTAATTGTTGCCCTGCTCGAGAATGTTCACTTCATCGTGACCGGACGCCCCATGTTCACTTGCATAGAGCGTGTCCTCAATTTTCGTCAATCCTTGGGGATTGCGGTGGCCGGACGAATAAATCCAATCGTCAGGTTCGCCGCCGCCAGACAACGGCACCCGTAACACTTTCCCGGCGATCGACGTCTCGTCTTGAGCCAGCTCCGGAACGAGCGCGTCTCCCGTTGTGACCCAAAGTACGTCACCATCGAGCAATAAACGTCCTCCGTTATGGAACTGGGCCCCTGGAATCTCATCGAGCACAACCGCCGTCTCTTCAAACTGATCGCCATCCCACGTCAACTCGACGACCCGGTTACGTACGTCCCCGGGTGTCCCATACGTGTGATAGGCGTACACTTGTCGCGATGTCGCGAAGTCTGTCGTCAAGGCCAAGCCGAGTAGACCGCCCTCCCCGATTTCGAGCACATCTTCTTCGAGGATAACTGATTGCCGGTCAAGATTCCCGTCCGCATCGATGACGGCGATTGTGCCGCCGCGTTCCGAGATGAGCCACCCATCATCGGTCTGCGCGATTGACCACGGTGCCTCTAACTGTTCGACGACAGATTCGTTTGCTCCAATCACCAACGGTTCGTCTGTTTCTGAAGGCGCTTCGTCGGATGGTGCTTCTTCAGTCGGTGCTTGCTCTTGCTCGGCCGCCTCTTCAACCGGTGTTTCGTCCGGTGTCGATGCGTCCTCAGACTCCGACGCACAACCCGCCAGCACGATAAGTGACAACATGAGGATCCATCGTTTCAATAGGAACGCCTCCTTTTCACCATCATACCTTGTCTTTAGTTGTCGCGTGAAGGTTCGGGTGGGCTAGCCGGTAAGCGAAGCGCAATCAACAGCGCGATGAACGCGGCGAGTGCCGCCCCGATGAAGACGGTATTCAAGCCTGTGGCGATGAGTTGCTCGCCTTGGAGCCGGACCGTGGCGTCTAACGTCTCGGTGACACTTCGATTGAAGAACGATTCGAGCGAGGCGCCGCTCAACGTCTCGTCGTTCCGGAATCCGTTCAAAACGATGAAGTTGAAGAGCGCTCCGAACACGGCGACGCCGAGCGTCTGTCCGACCGTACTTAAAAATGAGTTCGCCGCTGTTGCCGTACCGCGCTGTCGATACGACACGACCGTCTGCAACACGACGATGAACATCGGTTGCGACAAACCGAAACCGACACCGATAATGGCGACGGCGAGATAGACGAACAAGTCCGAGCTCGATTGTGTGAGCAACGTCAAAATGATTGTTCCCAGCAACAACAAGCTCATCCCCGTCACAGCACGACGCCGCGGTGAGGCTGCGCCGAGTGTGCGACCTCCGATAATCGACGTGAACGTCCATGCGACCGAGAGCGGCATCAACATGAATCCAGCTTCGGTCGCCGATTTTCCAAGGACGGCCTGGGCCCAAATCGGGATATAGGCCGACATCGAGACGAGCACCCATGCCGCGAAGAAGACGGCACCATTGATGGATGCGATAATCGGTTGTTTCAACAGATCGAGCGGCAATAACGGTGTTTTCGCACGTCGCTCTGATAAAAAGAAACTGGTGAGCAACACGACACTGAACACGGCACTGACAACAATCGATGGCGTCCAGACGTTCGTCTCGCTGAAGGTGATTAAGCCGTACAGAAACGCCGTCGTCCCAAACGCGAACAAGAGCGCCCCTTTGACGTCGATCCGCTCCGTCGTCTCGGTCACCGTCTCTTTATAGAAGACAATGATCATGATGAACGATAACAGCGCGAATGGCACGTTCAACAGGAAGACGTAACGCCAAGACAACGTCTCGACCAAGAACCCGCCGATGACCGGCCCGAGCACGCCCGAGACGCCCCACACGGCGCTTAAGATGCCTTGAATCTTGCCGCGCTCCTCATACTTGTACAAATCGCCGATGATGGTCATCGAGATGGGCAATACCGCACCGGCACCCAGCCCTTGGAGCGCCCGGAAGATAATCAATTGCTCCATCGACGTGGCGAGTCCGCAAAGAAGTGAGGCGAGCGTGAACAAACCGATTCCGAACAATAGGACTCGCTTACGACCGAACAAATCGGCCACTTTTCCATAAATCGGTGTCGACACTGCCGTGAACAACAAGAAGGCGGCGAACACCCAACTCACGAGGGCGGCCCCGTTCAATTCGCTCGCGATGACCGGCGTCGCGACGGAGACGACCGTCCCTTCAATCGCCGCTAAAAAAGTCGCCAACAACAGCGCGACCGTGACATTCTTTCTCATTTGTTTCATCTCCCCAAAAAAATAGTGGTGCCGGAAGGTTCCGAGCACCACTTCAACTGTCTATTATTTTGTGCGAGCGACGCCCGTTTGACAAGCCTCAACTTCCGATTCGAAAAAGAAACGTTTGATTTCAGCATAGGCCGCCGCTTCGTCCGTGACGAGGACGCGACCGGCGAGCCGACCGCCCTTGAGCATCCATACCTCGTCAGCGAGCATCGCCGCAACGTCGAGCTGGTGTGTTGAACAGACGATCGTCGCCCCGCGCTCAGCTTCTTGCCGCAATAAGCCACCGAGCAGACGCATCCAAGTCGGATCGAGTCCGTTCGTCGGTTCATCGAGGAGTAGGATGTCTGGTTTCGTCACGAGCGCCTGCGCCAGCAAGAGACGTTGACGCATCCCTTTTGACAACTTCCCGACGTCCTGACTTCTCAATCCGTCGAGACCGATGCGCTTCAATAGTGCCAAATCCGGCTTCACACCTTGCCACAATGCGTAGTAGGCGTAGGTTTCACCTACGGTCCAAGACGGTTCGAACGCAAAGTCGTCTGGCATGTATCCAAACGTCTGATGGTACGCCTTGCCGTCATCGATTGTCAGACCGTTCAAGGACACGCTCCCGACGCTTGGGGAAATCGTTCCGTTCATGAGATTCAACAGCGTCGACTTCCCAGCACCGTTGCTGCCACATAAAGCGACGACCTGACCTGAAGCGATCATTCCGTCAAGCGGATGGAGCGCCCATGACTCGCCGTAGCGTTTCCCTACTTGATTAAGCTGAATCATGTCGACCCTCCCGTCTTAACCACCAAGCTGCCGCGCCCAATAGACTGAGAATGCCCCCGACGATCGTCGCACCGACGACGGCCGTACCGACCGTTCCGTCGAGCCAACCAATAAACGTCTCATAGATGGCCCCGAACAAATCGGGTGCCGCCAATACTGCACTCACCCAGACGCGCAACAGCTCAAATCCGTTCAAGAAAAGGGCACCGACCATCGCTTCCGCCTGAACCCCGTACGGCATCCACGCGATGACACTGACGAGCACCGTCGGCCATAACAAAATCAAGACAATCCAAACGAGGAAAGACATGAGGACGGCTTGAAGCCGATTTCGACCGATGACGCCAACGAATGTCCCGAGCGCCGCCCCATACGCGATGAGTCCGAGCGAATATGCCCATAGGACGACCCACGTCTTGAGAGGCATCGATACGAAGAATGATGAGAGCGCATAGGCGAGCGTGACAATCAAAGCCTGCGTCGCGAGAAAGGCGCTGTAACGCATCCAGACGAGTCGAAACATCGATAGCGGGTACGTCATCACTAGTCGCAACCGTTTCGACTCCCGTTCTCCACCCCACTGGAGCGCCGTCGTCAACATGACGAACAGGGGCATGACGAGGCCAATGATGGTGAGCAGTGTCGCGTTGACGTTCGTGTAGGCGGTCGCCACCGGCAGTGCTTGTCCGAGACCGCCGAGCAGCACGAGCGTCACCATCCAGGTGAACAGGAAGACGTAACTCTCTTTTTGACGTAACGTGCGCGACCACTCGATCCGCCACAGCATCATTTACTGTCCGTGGCCTTCTGACGAATCGCTATCACTCATCTTGTTGTCATCATCTGTGTGCATCTTTTTATGTTGTTTCATTTCTCCGCGTTCCCATGAATGGCTCTTCAAGTCGTCGAGGTCCATGACTGTGCCACCGTTCTCGTCCACGTAAGCCTCAGCATCCGCTGCCTTCGCGAACGAGACAATATTGTAAGCCATCGGTGTCTTCGACATCTTATCGTAAACGAACGCCCCTTCTTCGAGGTCGACCCATTCTTTCGTGTTGTAGTCTTTGACGTACATGGCCGCGATGTCTTCCTCCGTCTGTTCTGGATACCAGTCCCGCATCAAACAACCGATGTCATCGAACGCATAACCTTTTCCGTTGTCCATGATCGCTTCGGCGGCGAACTGTTCGTCCATAATCTTCATGTTACACACAACGCATTCGGTCTCTCCCCATTTGATGTCGAACGGTTCCGCCGCTGCACTCGAACACGCGCCTAGTGCGAGCGTCAATCCTGACGCGGTAAGTAAGCCTGCCATCTTCTTATAAGTAATCATCTTGTTTCCTCCCAAATCGCCATAATAAAATCAATAATCCACTTAACACGGTCGCCCCGACTGTCCCTTGCCATTCCAACTCGAACGACGTCGCCCGCGGCGAAACATCGGTGAGCGTGACATCGTCGGGACTCCTGAGGACACGTTCGAGTACGGTCAGCCCTGGGGCCCCGTACAATAATTCAAACGCTTCATACGAATCAGCGAGCAAAAACAGATACGGGTCGGCCCGATACGGGATCTCGCTCTGCCCGTCCCGTGTCAAATCAAGTGTCTGCCCGCCCCAATCGTTCCCAACGATTACGTTATCGGCCGCTTCAAATGACACGACGGGATAACGATTGTTCGTCACATCGTTCCCGGTCAGCGTCATCCCGTTAGCCCGCTTTAAACGCAGGCCGATATCATTTCCGTTCACTCCATTATCGTGAATCGCTGTCCATTCCGACTTCTCGGCATAGATGCCGACACGGTTCCCATAGATCGCATTGGCGCGGATGCTCGTTTCAACCGCTTCGAACAACATGAGTCCCATCCCGCTCGCACCGACTTGGTCATAAATTTGTCCATTTTCGATGCGGACGCGTTCGGTCCCCATCACCATCGCGCCCGTTTCATTGTGGTGCAGGTTCGGTGACATAATCGAGACGTCCGTCGGGAACATGAGATGAATGCCGTACCGTGAGTTCGTGACGAGCGGTCGGACCAATTCGTGTCCGGTCCCATTTTCAATATAAATCCCGTCACGGACATGGTCGATGATAGCTCCTTTGATCACCGTCACTCCGCTATCGTGAACAGTGATTCCGTCTTCACGGCCCTTCCCCGTCACGTTCGGGCGAATCAATCGGACCCCGTAACTATCCTCGACAGCAATCCCGGTCCCGGCCGCCTCGATTGTGACATCGATGACTTGATGGCCGAGTCCTACGATGAACACCGCGGGTCCCCTGGCCTGATCGCACTGCTCGATCTCGACGTTCTCGAGCACGGCCCCGGTCCCTTCAAGTTGAAATGCAGGGCGTTCGCAACTGCTAAATCGCTTTCCTTCGCCGTTAAACGTTTCGTTCGATTGAATCACAATTGGTGCTTCGAGCGGCACCGCCCCTGTATCCGCATGTACTGCTGTGGGCGCGAAAAACCATAACACGAGTAACCAGCCTAGTCGTCTCATAACCCCTCCTCTTGATGAATCGCTTACAAACCATATTGTACGAAAACCTAGGGGGGTATGTGTGTCGTTTTTATGGGATTCGTGTGACAGTTTCTTCATAAAAAAAACACAAGCGGCGAAGGGATCATTTCGCCGCTTGTGTTGCTGTTATTTCGCCTTGTCGGCCCACACTTTCGTGAAGTCTTGGAGCATCTCGTCCCCGGTCTTTTGACCGCCGACGTAGGCTTGCATCAACGCACCATATTCGTTTACCGCACCATCCGGGTACTTGAACCAGTTCCATGAGATCGTCTTGCCTTCGTTCGAATAGGCCAAGATATCATCAGCCAGTGGTCCAAGGTCGTTCGCTTCGATCGATTTGAACGCCGGGATAAATTTGAACTTGTTGACCATATAGTCTTTACCCGTGTCTGACGTCGCCATCCACTCGAGGAAGTCTTTCGCTTCTTCCTTATACTCAGAGTTTTTGTTGACGACCCAGTTGTTCGGGACACCGACCGGGAGGCGGTCCATCTTCTCTTTGTCATCGTTGATCGGGATTGGCACGAAGCCCATCTCAATGTCCGGGTTCACGTCAAGAATCATCTGTTGCGCCCAGTTTCCTTGTTGCAGCATCGCCGTCTCACCTTGCGCGAACTGTGTGACTTGCGTGTTATAGTCCGTCGTGAGCGGGTTTTTATTGCCGTATTTGATCGTGAGGTCGAACAGTTTCAAGAACTGTTGGAACTGCTCGTTGTCCTCGAATTTTCCTTTATTCTCGTTCAATGCCTGGATGAACGCATCCGGATCGTCTTGTTGCGCCATCGGAATGTTGAGCAAATGGATACCGAGAATCCAGAATTCGGCGTAACCGACCGAGAACGGCGTGATGCCTGCTTTATCCAACTTCTCCGCCGCATCCGTCAACTCTGACAACGTCTTCGGCAACTCACTGATACCCGCCTTCTCGAACAACTCCTTGTTGTAGATGAAGCCGTATCCTTCCAAGTTCATCGGCATGCCGTACAGTTTTCCATCCATCGTCATCGGTTCCTTGGCCACTTCCGTCAAATCACCGACCCACTTCTCGCCTGACAAATCTTCCAATTTGTCTTTCCATGTTTGGGCTTCGGTGAAACCACCGTTATTGAAGATATCCGGCTCATTGCCCGACGCGAATTGCGACTTGAGCGCTGCCCCGTAATCGGCCCCGCCTCCGACCGTTTGAACGGTCACTTTGACGCCGGTCTCTTCCTCGTATTCTTTCGCCATCGCTTCGAGGTCTTTGGCGATTTCCGCTTTGAACTGGAAGACGTTCAACGTGACGTCTTGCTTGTCCCCGTCATCCGCGTTCGCATCGTTCGATCCTTCATTTTCCGTAAGCGACCCGCCGCCACAGGCCGCAAGTGTCAATACCATTCCCGCCGTCATGACGGCGGTTGATAATCTCCATTTACGTTTCATTTCGCTTCCTCCTAAGTATAGAGTCGACAATCCTTCAACATTCGGTACACCCTAACTTTAGATGAAAACGCTTCCATTATGTAGGTGTCAAAATTGACGTGTAGGGTGGAAAATGTTGCACAGAAAACCAGGACTTTCTTGTTGGAAAGAAAGTCCTGGTTCTAGTTTCTTCTATATAATTACAACAGGCTGATTCCAGCTTCTTCACAGGCTGCGACCATCTCACTCGGCCAGACCGAAGATTGGACTTCGCCGATGTGACGAGCACGAAGCAAGTACATGGCGACACGTGATTGCCCGATGCCGCCGCCAATCGTGAGCGGGAGACGTCCTTCAAGGACCGCTTGATGGAACGGATATTTCCGTTTTTCTTCGGCACCGGCTGTCACCAACTGCTCAGCGAGCACCGTCTCGTCGACACGGATTCCCATCGACGACAATTCGAACGCCGATTCGAGTTCCGGGTGCCAGACGAGGATATCGCCGTTGAGCGACCAGTCGTCATAGTCCGCCGCACGCCCGTCGTGCTTATCGCCTGAAGCGAGTGCGCCGCCGATTTGTGAGAGGAAGACTGCGCCGTATTCTTTACAAATCGCGTGCTCCCGTTCTTTTGGCGTGAGGGCCGGGTAAAGGTCTTCCAGCTCTTGGCTCGTCAAGAAGTGAATCGACTCTGGCAAGAGTGCCTCAATCCCGTACATCGATTCGACAGTCTGTTCCGTTTCACGCAATGCCGCGTAAATCGATTCGACCGTCTCCTTCAAGTACTCGGTCGTCCGGTGTTCCCGGGCGATGACACGTTCCCAGTCCCATTGATCGACGTGGAGCGAATGTGTCGCGTCGAGTTCTTCATCACGACGGATGGCACGCATCTGCGTATACAAGCCTTCACCGACCTCGAACCCGTAACGGCCAAGCGCTTCGCGTTTCCATTTTGCGAGCGACTGAACGATTTCTAGCTCATGGCCCGGATACTGCGTATCGAACTGGATGATCCGTTCGACACCGTTCAAGTGGTCGTTGACACCGCTCGCCGATGTGACGAACAGCGGGGCTTGAACTTGTGTGAGTCCGAGTGCCGTGCTGAACTTGTCTTCGAATGTCGCCTTCACTACCGTGATCGCCTGTTGTTTCGCTTTCATCTTGCTTGTTGCTGTCGTTGTCATTTTTTCTTCCTCCAATTGTGGGATTTCGGGATGGAGCAATAGAAAAAAGCCCTCCAATCCCATGGACTATGGGACGGAAGGCTTCAAGCTCCGCGGTGCCACCCAAATTAGTAGACGAATCTACTCACTTTTTCGAGACGAACATCTCGTAGTTCCGATAACGGGGAACAGTCCGGCTACGTCTACTTGCAAAGCGTTCGGGTAGCGACTCCAGGAGGTTCTTCGACAGAGATTTCAGTCCGGGCTCTCACCTTCCCCGGCTCGCTTTGCTTACGTCTTCTGTGTACTCGTCCTTTCAATGTCGTTCACAATTGAATTGACCCAATTATTATCAATATTCAGACGAATGTCAACCACTTTTTTTAAAAAAAATTCTCCCCCGTGTAGCGGACGGGGGAGATCCCTTGGGAAGGGTTATTTGATCGAGCCGCTCGTGATCCCTTTGATAATATGCTTTTGCATACCGAAGAAAAAGACGAGGAGCGGAACGATCCCAAGGACTAAACCAGCAAGTGCCAAATCCCATTGTTTTGTATATTGTCCGAAGAAATAGAACGTCGCGAGCGGAATCGTCCGCAGCTCGATGTCTCGGAGGACAAGTGAAGGTAAGAGAAAGTCATTCCAAATCCAAAGGCTGTTCAAGATGACGATCGTCACCGTAATCGGTTTTAAAAGCGGGAACACGATGCGCCAAAAGACACCCCACGTCGAGCAACCGTCAATGATGGCCGCTTCTTCAATCTCTTCCGGTATCGACTTCATAAATCCGTGATACAAGAATACAGAGATACCAGACCCGAAGCCGAGGTACATGACCATCAGCCCCCAATGGCTGTTCAACAGACCGAGTACGCTCGACACTTTCACGAGCGGAATCATGATCGACTGGAACGGGATGACCATCGCCGCGACGAACAAGAAGAAGATGACCGTCGAGATCCAATGTTTCGTTCGGACGAGCTTCCAGGCCGCCATTGATGTGAACAACACGATGAGGATGTTCGCGCCAGCCGTAATCAAGAGCGAGTTCAAGAAGACGCGTCCATAATTCATCGCCTCCCACGCTTCTGTATAGTTCGACGCGAGCCAGACGTTTGGCAAGGCGGACGTGTTTGTGTAAATCTCGGCAATCGATTTGAACGAGTTGACGATGACGTAATAGAACGGAACGAGATACAACAGTCCGAGTAAAATCGCCACCAGTTCGACGAGACCGAGACCGGCTGTATAGCCGCCCGTCCGAAGTGGCTTTTGCGGTAGCAATCGCTGTGGGGATGAATCAACCTTCGCTTCGATGCGTTCAACTTTTTCTGTCGTCATGCCTCCACCTCCCGCTTTTTAGTCAAGTACACTTGAGTGACGGTAATCGCCGCGACAACGAGGAAGAAGATGACCGCTTTCGCCGAGCCGAGCCCGTAGTTGTTATTCACAAACGATTCTGTATAGATGTTCAAGGCGAGCATCTCCGTCGATTTGAACGGCCCACCGTTCGTGAGCGACAAGTTCGTGTCGAACACTTTGAATGACCAGGAAATCGTCAAAAACAGACAGATGGTGATTGACGGCATGATCATTGGGAGCGTAATGTGACGCAACATCTTCAACCGATTCGCCCCATCAATTTTAGCTGCCTCCAGCAAATCGGTCGGCACGTTTTGGAGCGCCGCGATGTAGATGACCATGACGTAGCCCCCGCCTTGCCAAATCGCGACGATGACGATGCCCCAAAAGGCTGTTTGGGCGTCTCCGAGCCACGGCAGTTCGAATAGACTCCACCCGGTCAGTGCCCCGATTGATTCAAAGCCCTTCACATAGATAAACTGCCAAATGAACCCGAGAATGAGCCCGCCGATCAAGTTCGGCATGAAAAAGACGGTGCGCAGGATATTGCGCGTCTTAATGTTCATCGTCAATAGCAAGGCCAATAGGAAGCCGACGATATTCGTCAACACCACGGCCACGAGCGTATATTTCGTCGTGATCCAGAACGAGGCACGGAACTGTTCGTCCTCGAATAAAATCCGCTGATAGTTATCCAGTCCGACCAGATTCAACTGCCCTGTCACGCCGTTCCAATCCGTGAAGCTGTAATAAATTCCGTTAAAGAACGGAATGAGCACAATCGCCACAAACGCCAAAAAGGCCGGACCGACGAATGCGATAAAGCTCGCCGGTTTCTTCCAATTTCGTCTTCGCTTGTGTTGCTTTGGTGTTTCTGTCATGTTCATCGCCTCCACTATCAACTTACCTCCCTTCACCCGAAATGAAAACGGATACATTTGACAGAAAGGGTGGAATATATTGCACTCAATGGGTGAATTCTGCGAACTGATGAGGTATGATAAACTCAATGACAACACGAACGAGTCTTTTTCAATCAAGGATTAAATCTTGATTCTAAGTCGATTCACGAATGAAATGGACTAAATAGATTACAATGTTCGAAAGTGGAGGGATTTTATACATGACGACGATTAAACCGTTATCCGACCTAACAATTGCCCAACAAGCCGAGATGTTACCCGTTAAAGAGATTGCGGAAAAACTCGGTTTACAAGAAGATGACCTCGATCTATACGGGAAATATAAAGCCAAGTTATCATTTGATGTCATCGACCGGATGGCAACTCGTGAAGAC
Source organism: Exiguobacterium aurantiacum (assembly GCF_024362205.1). Lineage (GTDB taxonomy): Bacteria > Bacillota > Bacilli > Exiguobacteriales > Exiguobacteriaceae > Exiguobacterium > Exiguobacterium aurantiacum_B. The sequence continues at coordinate 2,445,107 of NZ_CP101462.1, forward strand.
GGGAAGCTCATTCTCGTCACGGCGATCAACCCGACTCCGGCCGGTGAAGGTAAATCGACCGTGACCGTTGGGCTTGGCCAAGCGCTCAACCAACTCGACAAGCAAGCGATCGTCTGTCTGCGCGAACCGTCGCTCGGCCCGACGATGGGTTTAAAAGGCGGTGCCGCTGGCGGAGGGTTCAGCCAAGTGTTGCCGATGGAAGACATCAACCTTCACTTCACAGGCGACATGCACGCCATCACCGCGGCCCACAACACGATTAGCGCCATCCTCGACAATCATCTCCATCAAGGAAACGACCTTGGCATCGATGTCCGGAAAATTGTTTGGAAACGTGTGCTCGACTTGAATGACCGGGCGCTCCGTCACGTGACGATCGGTCTTGGCGGCAGTGCCCATGGCGTACCTCGTGAAGACGGCTTTGATATCACGGTCGCGTCTGAAATCATGGCCATCCTCTGTCTCGCCGATTCATTGACCGACCTCGAGGCACGCATCAAGCGAATCGTCGTCGCTTACGATCAGGACAATGAGCCGATCACGGCCGAACAAATCGGTGCGGCCGGTGCCGCGACGTTGCTGTTGAAGGAAGCGTTCAAGCCGAACTTGGTGCAGACACTTGAACAGACACCAGCCCTCGTTCATGGCGGTCCGTTCGCCAATATCGCGCACGGGTGCAACTCGTTGATTGCGACGAAAACCGCGCTCAAACTCGGCGAATATGTCGTCACCGAAGCTGGATTCGGAGCCGATCTTGGTGCCGAGAAGTTTTGTCATATCAAGTCACGCATCGGAAAATTGAATCCAGACGCCGTCGTTCTCGTGGCGACTGTCCGGGCTTTGAAAATGCATGGCGGTGTCGCCAAAGACCAACTCCACGTCGAGAACGTCGGAGCTGTCGGAAACGGATTGAAACTCCTCGCCAAGCACGTCGAGACGATGGGGAAACTCGGCTTGCCGACCGTCGTCGCGCTCAACCGATTCAATTCGGATACGGCCGAAGAATTGACGGCCGTCCTCGAGTGGTGTGAAGCGAATCATATCCGGGTCGCGTTAAGTGAAGTTTGGTCAAACGGCGGACAAGGAGGTCGTGCTCTCGCTGAAGCCGTCATTGAGACGATCGAGTCGAATGAGAGTGCGTTCACCCCGCTCTATGCGTTGACCGACTCGATTGAACAGAAGATTTTGACGATCGCTCGTGAAGTGTATGGGGCGGCCGACGTCACGTTCACTGCGACTGCGAAAAAGCAGATGGCTCAAATCGAGGCGAACGGCTGGCAGCACTTGCCGATTTGTATGGCGAAGACCCCGTTCTCACTCTCAGACGACCCGACAAAACTCGGATACCAGCACGGATTCACCATCACGGTGCGAGAGTTGAAACCATCGGTCGGTGCTGGTTTCCTTGTCGCCTTGACAGGTAACGTGTTGACGATGCCAGGTCTGCCGAAACAACCGGCCGCCTTGAATATGGGAATCGACGAGACTGGGAAAGCGATCGGTTTATTCTAAACGACAACGGAGGGATACGGATGGATGTCACGGAACACACGTATGCGGACGGATATCGGACGCATGTATTGCACACCCCGGCCAGACAACCGATTGGAAATTGTTTCATTTTCCATGGGATGCTCGAACACCATCGACGTTATGTCGAATTCGCTGATTTTTTGGCAGGAATTGGTTACAATGTGTTTCTATGCGACCTTCGTGGCGCCGGTTCTTTGGCCCGGACCCAGTCCACTTATGCCCACCTGTCGCCACACGAAGGGTTTAATCAAATGGTCGACGACGCCATCTCGCTTCTCGACCATTATCAAGATGCATTGCCGACCGTCGTCCTCGGCCACAGTTTCGGCTCGCTGCTCGCACGTCGACTCGGCCAACAGTTAGGTCATCGCTTGGCTGGCGTCATCGCCGTCTCCCCGCCTCCGCATTCCGGGTTGATTGGGCGGGCCGGCCTATATGCGATCAATTTGGCCATCCGGTTCAAAGGGAGCACCCACGAATCTCGCTTGTTCGAACGCTTATTGTTCGGTCGGTACAATTTGAAATTCTTACCCGCGACAACTGAGAGTGATTGGATTTCTAGTGTCCCAGAAGAAGTGGCGTCCTATATGAACGATCCCGACTGCGGCGGGATCCCGACACTCGGTTACTTACACGAGGTCGCTCGTGCCTCGCTCGATGTGACGTCCACCGCCCGAATTCAGGAGCATCCTAAAACACTCCCGATTTTATTCGTCGTAGGTGTCGATGACCCTGTCGTACATGACGGAGAAGGACTCTCTGGAATCGTCCGTAAACATCAGGCCGCCGACATCGAATTGACCGTGCTGTCTTATGATCAGGCTCGCCATGAAGTGCTCCGTGAGCGCCAGCGTCAAGACATCTGGACAGACATCAGCGATTGGATGCACCAAACCGTACAAATCGCAAAAAGAACCTCCATTTCCTAGGAGGTTCTTTTTGTTTACCAAAATAATACAACGCCATTCTAATTCATTTACCTTTTTTGTAATTTTCATTCTTCTTTCCAATTTTTAAGTGCGCTATACTTAGACCGCACACTAAAAGAATACATATATTTTAATACGTATTCACCGAAAGGGGTAACACATTGAAACCAACGATCACAAGATTGAGCACGGCCGTACTGCTTTCTAGTACATTATTCATTACACAAGTGCCAACTCAATCATACGCAGCAACGTACGAAGGAACAGTGAATACATCAATTTTGAATGTTCGCTCCTCATCATCTACAGCCTCACCGATTGTAGGAAAACTTACAAAGGGCAGTGTCGTTACTGTCTACTCAACAAGTAGCAATTGGGCTCAAATTGACTTCAATGGCCAAAAGCGATACGTCTCCGCCAGTTATCTTTCTTTAAAATCGGCTTCTAAACAAGAGACAGCTCAACCATCTCAAGAATATACTGCCCAAGAGAACGTTAACTTAAGAATTTCTCGAACGACTTCATCATCTGTCATCACGACCATTCCGAAAGGGTCAACTGTGACTTATTTGGCATCCTATGGTGCTACTGGTTCGTGGCTAAAAGTGTCTTACAAGGGCAAAACCGGCTATGTAGCGGCACGGTACTTTAAAACTACTGATTCTTCTACTGTCATTAAACAATCGACATCCGTTAATTATGCAGCAAAAGCAACGGTTAATTTACGCTCAGGTACTTCGACAACAACTTCGATTATTGGAAGTGTGCCAAAAGGAAGTATTGTTAGTTATATTTCTTCACATGGTGCGTCAGGATCATGGTTGAAGATTAAATACAATGGAAAGACCGGGTATGTCGCAGCGGCATACTTCACTAAAGTTTCTTCCGAGTCTACGCCTTCTTCGTCTTCAACTCATACGACAAAAGAAGCTGTTAGCTTGAAGCAAGGAACATATAGCAGTGCAAAGACACTTACAAGCATTCCTTCAGGTGCACACGTCACATTAATTTCTTTACATGGAGCGACTGGATCTTGGGCAAAAATCACGTATAACAAGTTGACAGGATATATTCCAAACCGTAGCTTGCAGTCGATCGAGAACCAAAATACGATTTCGCTTTATACACAACGCAACACTGCGGTCTATAAAACAAAATGGACGTCTGGCACTGTCTTAAAGCAACTCCCACTGAATACAGAGGTTAAACAACTATCTGATTTGGGATCATGGATTAAAGTGTCTGTAGGATCAATTACCGGATACATTCCGAAACGAGATCTCGCTGAGACAAAAGTCGTGGCAACAATCACTCCGTATTTTGCTCAACAAGAGGCCTTGATGTATACATCAAGATGGACATCGAGTAAAGTGATTCAAACAATTCCATCAGGGGCAAAAGTCGAACATCTTGAGACCTATGGAACAAACAAGTCGTGGTTTAAAGTTCGCTATGCGAATCAGACAGGCTATGTCGCATCTCGCAACTTTGCGTTAACGCCTCCTGTAACAGAACAGTACGGAACCGAGCACGAAGTTCAAGTCGTAGTCGCCAACAATGGCACGCTGAACGTTCGGACGAAGCCGGTGGACGGAAACGTCATCGGTACGCTCGCTAACGGGACAGTCGTCAAAGTGAAACCAATCGTCGGCAGCGATTGGGGGCTCATCTCGTATCTCGTCAACGGTTCGCTCGTAAAAGGATATATCTCTCTCACGTATACGAAACCGTATACGCCACCTGTTGCCGGCAGCAAAGAGATGGTGATTACACACACAGCTTATCCGTACACGCTCACTTCGATGATCGCGACGCAGCGCAACGTGTTCGCCCAGTCGGATGCTTACCGGACAGCGTACGCTTACGTGCCAAAAGCGTACATCACACGCGCTACAGCGACTGCTACAACCGGGACAGTCAACTCGACAGAGCTATTTACGACTTCATTCCAATACTTGAAAGCAACCGCTTCATCATCGGCGAAAAACTTGGCTAGTCTCTCGACCAATACGAAGCTCGAGTACCTCGGCACGCAGAAAGTCGGCTCGACGACTTGGTTCAAAGTAAAATCCGGTCTATTGACTGGATACGTCAGCGCCGCCAACGTTTCTGGAAACGTCAAGGTGTTGAAAGATGCCTCGATGACAGCTCACTCATTTGGGGTACTCAACCCAGGTGAAACGGTGGCAATCACCGGTGAAGTCGGTCAGTATTACACAATTAGCTACTATCGTCCGAGCGGATACAACATTCGCGTCTATGACCGGAATTGGCGCCTTGCGACGGACGAAGAAATCACACGTCAAGTCTCACCGACATCGTTCGCCACGACGTCACGTGAATATTTCCAATTCCTCGACTTGTCGAAGAGTGCAGATTTGACAGCGCCCGTGTTGAACAAATCGCTCATCGGAAAAGGGATTTTAGCAGGTCGGGGCCAGGCGTTCATCGACGCCTCACGCACGCACAACGTCAACGAGATTTACTTGTTGTCGCATGCGTTGCTTGAGACCGGTCACGGCACATCCGCTCTCGCCACCGGGACGCTCGTCTCGACTGTCGACGGCAAAGCCGTTACTCCGAAGACCGTCTACAACATGTATGGCATCGGTGCAATCGATGGGAACGCCCATGTCAAAGGGGCCGAACGCGCTTATAAAGAAGGCTGGTTCACACCAGAAGCCGCCATCATCGGCGGGGCCAAGTTCATCGGGGATTCGTATATTAACAATCCGAGCCGGAAACAGAACACGCTCTATAAGATGCGGTTCAATCCGAGCAATCCTGGCACGATGCAGTATGCCACCGATATTTCGTGGGCGACAAAACAAACGGCCAACATTTATAACATGTACCAACAGCTCGACGCCTACACGCTTTACTTTGACGTTCCAAAATTCCAGTAACACACAAAGAGACACGCAGCCGATATTGGCGCGTGTCTCTTGTTATGTCCATTCGATCGAGTCGATAATCGACTCGATTTCCAACTTTTCATTCGTCACTTCATCGGCGACATACGTCAAAAACAAAAGCCGTCTCCCGTCTGTCAGCGACCAGACGTCGAGATGCATGCCGTCCTCGATACCGCTCGCATAGGCTGTCGTCATGCCGCCGGCCTCTGTCGTGACGCTCGGTGCGACTTTGACGTCGATCGGGAACTCGCCTAAGAACGTGTTCAACTCTTGAAGCGCGGCGTCACTCGGGGCTTGCGCTTCCTCCGCTTCATAGATGGACATTTGAAGCGTCCCTTGTGCGTCTGCCTCGACCGAGTAAAAACTGACGTGGTCTTCTTCTTCGTTATATTCAAAGTGTTCTGGGTAGGATAGACGGATCCATCCGTCAATCTCGTATTCCTTCATGCTGTTTGCTCCTTCGTCTTCTTGAATGCTAGTCCAGTCACCATTTTCGCTTGAAGCGCATATTTGAGACGCTCCGTCACGTAAAGGCGTTGGCTGTTTCGATCTTGGGCAATCATATGCCCGAATAAATTCAATCTCACGGTTTGTCGTGATAAAAAGTAGAGCCGGTCCGGGTCTAGTGGACGATACTCACCAGAGTCCTCGAGATGTTCAATCTCAAAGCGGCGTAACACATTGAGTGCACAGTATTGATCCGTTTTCCCGGTGCTCGTGTGCAACTCGACGCGAACGAGTTGAATATCGTATGGGCATAAGTTCATAAAAATCGGACCGATCCGTTCGTGGATGAGCAAAACGCCCATATCCGTCTCAATCAAATCGGGAAGCGCCTGCTTGTCTTGAGAGATACTCAAGACGACATAAGGGCGTTCAGTCGGTGCGAGCAATTCACCATTAAAAAAGCGGAATCGTTGGATGCCGGTCAATACACGGGCCCGCCAGGCACTCCCACGAGCTTCCGCTTCAATCCGATATAGCCTTTCTCGACTCACGACTACTCCCCCTTCAATTGTTTGAGCGACGCGACGAATCGTTCCCACTCCTGGTCGTCACAGACGACCTTACTTTCAATTCCCCATTCTTCATCGATCTTCAAACGTACTTCGTTCGTTTCGAGATGACGCGTGAGCTGGAGCGGCCCGATTTGAACGGATAGCAGTTCGACGATGAACTCACTCGTCGCCGGGCCGATCCATTTCAAACGTTCTGTTCGAAGAATCACTTGCCAGTCCGACTCGTGACGAATCGAGAACATCCATTGACGAAGCTTCGTCTCATGATTGGTTTGTTTACCTTCTTTCATCATCCGAAAGCCTTCGCTCATCATCTGCAAATAGGATTTACGCTCACTCATGCCTCATCCACTCCTCTCTTCTATTATCTTAGCAAGACGATCTAGCCGCAACAACCAATGTTTTTTCAAAAAAGGGTTTGCAAAGCTAAAATCCTGTGCTATTATATTACCGTAACGTTAAACGTTTCGCGGGTGTAGTTTAATGGTAAAACCTCAGCCTTCCAAGCTGATGACGAGAGTTCGATTCTCTTCACCCGCTCCATTTTTTAATTTCATATGCGGGTGTAGTTTAATGGTAAAACCTCAGCCTTCCAAGCTGATGACGAGAGTTCGATTCTCTTCACCCGCTCCAATTACCGACATATACGCGAGAGTTTGCTCGCACACATAACCGCACGGTGTACCGTGCCTGAAGCAGGACGTCATTTGATGTTCTGCTTTTTTGTTTTTTACGATAATAGCAGTCATCCTGACGACGCTTAAATGACAGCGATTCGGGAAAAGAATGGAAGATAAGAAGGAGGGATTCCCGTGATTCAAGTACGTCTTCAACCGTTCACCGTTTACGAAAGCGCGCTCATGCGTACGACTTCGACATTGATCGAGACGAACGAAAGCCTGATCGTCATCGATCCGAACTGGCTGCCTGAAGAAGTCGCCACCATCCGACGAGACGTCGAACTGCGACGCCAAGGCAAAAAGCTGTATGTCATCTATACGCATCAGCATTACGACCATATTATCGGTGCCTATGCCTTTCCCGATGCGACCGTCATCGCGTCTCAGGCGTTCGTCGAGACGGATGCGCGGCCGCAGTTAGACGAGATTCAATCCTTTTACGAGCAGTACTATATCAATCGGCCTATCGTCAAACCCGCCGTCGACATCATGATCTCCGAGGACGGAACGCTCGCACTCGGCTCCACCCCCATCACATTTTTGCTGACACCGGGCCACGAATCGACCCACATGTCTTTAATCGTCGAACCGCTACGACTCCTCATTTGCGGGGATTATGGTTCGAACATCGAGCCTCCGTTCATCGAGCATGACGCCGAAGCGTATTTGAATTCCTTGCAAAAACTTCAGACCGCCATTTACGAGTATGAGATTCGTTGGCTCATTCCGGGACATGGCGACTTATGCGATGACCGCAGCAAGATGATGGAGCGATTGAGCGCGGCCGAAGAATATATCCTCGCTTTGCCTGAGGAACGGGTCTGGTCGCCGCATTGGCCGGAACATGCTTTTTTCCAACGCGTCCATGAACGAAATCGGAAGCACGTCGAGCAAAAAGCGAAAGATCGCGAATCGCGGCAACAAGATTATTGACACAAAAAAATCGCAACGTCTCCCCAAGACGTTGCGATCCCCCCTATTATGTAGACCTATTTCTTTGTGACGCGCTCTGAACGGACCGTGAACATACGGTCAATCCCATAAATGGTCACGCCGGTTAAAGCGAGCAATCCAATCATAGCTGATGAAAACATTGACCATACCCCCATTGTTCACAAATTCGTCAAAATCACCCCGTGCCTTCATTATAGAAGAAAACAAATGAAAAAGAAAGCGTTTTCTTCTAACTTCCTTCACAATTTCGTCACCGCTTCATGTTCATGTTGGCTTGTCCAACCTCGCTCAAATATGTGTAGCTTTTGTGGAATGTGGGAATACACTCTATAAGAATAAAGAGACAGAAAGCTGTTCGTTGAGGAGGAAGAGGCATGATTAAATACGGCACATTGGTGCGGGTCGAAGGAAAGTATGCCGTGTTACGTTGGAACAACGGCTCGAGTTTTATCCCGAGACGATTCTTGCCATCAGAAGCACGTGTTGGCGATACAATCATTCGAGACAACCATCACTATTATCTCGAAGAAGACATGACACCGAATTTCGATGCGCTCATCAAACAACATTATAAAAAGTAGACAAAGACAGACCGGTTCACTTCCAGTCTGTCTTTGTCCGTTCATTTCATTTCGTTTTGTCACGCAACCAATCGAAATCGACCGGACCGACTTGTTTGGCGGTGATCACACCGTCCGCCCCAATCACATAGGTCGTCGGGAGAGCGACGACGCGATACGTCTTCTCAACCGCCCCTTCCTCATCCAATAAGACGGGGAAACTGACCGGGACTTCCTGTAAGAAAGCGTCGACGTCTTGCTTGCCACGTCGTTCGTTTTTCGTCGCGTTCACCCCGAGCACCGGAATACCCGTCTCTTCACCAAACGCAATCAACTCGGGCAGTTCTTCTCGGCACGGTGGACACCATGACGCCCAAAAATTTAAGACGACTTGTCGTCCTTCGTAATCGGCGAGCGACAACATTTCCCCTTCGACCGTCTCAAGGGCGAACCCCGGCGCACGCTGACCGACTTCAAGTCCGCCGAGGACGCTGTCGTCTGTGGCGATACTGACTGCCGGTTCATTCGCTTGGCTTGTGAACTCGTCATATCCTTTATAGCCCAACCCGGCGATGAGGCCTGCCATGATGAGCCCAATAGCTAGTTTATGAAATCGCATGATTTACCCCTTGTCCTGTGTACTATTCACTCCTAAACTTAACTTATCACATCATTCAAAGGAGAGTAACTATCTTGCAACTTCACAATGAGAAAGTTAGCGTCACCCTAAAAGCACATGGTGCCGAAATGACGAGTTGGAACGTCGACGGGACGGAGCTCCTTTGGCAAGGCGACCCGACGTATTGGGGCCGGCAAGCCCCGATTCTCTTTCCGTTCGTCGGACGACTGCTCGACGACCGTTACTTATATGACGGGATGACGTACACGATGAGCCAACACGGATTTGCGCGCGACGAACTGTTCGAGGTCGCCGAGGCTTCCGATACCCATGTCCGTTTCATCTTGCGCGATTCGATCGAGACACGTAAACACTATCCGTTCTCATTCGAACTGAGCGTCACCTATCGTCTCATCGGCGAAGAGTTGAGCGTAACGTATCGCGTCGTCAACCGAGATGATGCCGTGCTCCCGTTCAGCATCGGCGGACATCCAGCCTTTAATATCCCGTTTGCCGGGGGCACGTTCGAAGACTATACAATCGACTTTGGGGAGACACGAGCGCTCGACCGGCTATTGCTCGATGGGCCTTATTTGACCGGGGCCTATCAACCGCTCGGAGAACGCCGGTATATCCCGTTGACGCATCACTTGTTCAATCAAGACGCCCTCATCTTTGAGCAAATCGAGTACGCGGCACTTCGGCATCAACCGAGCGGTCGGGCCATCGTCATGGAGTCACCTCACTTCACCCATTTCGGCATCTGGTCGCCTCCACACTCTGATGCCCCGTTCGTCTGTCTCGAACCTTGGTTCGGACATGCCGACTATAAAGGACACCGGAAAGACATCCGCCATAAAGAAGACATGCAACTGCTCGACCCAGGCGATTCGTTCGAAGCGACTTACACGCTGTACACAGAATAAAAAACGTGCTGACCGCATCGGTCAGCACGTTTTGTTAAAAGCGACTGTCTTGCTCCGCCTCATACTCTGAAGGCGGTTTTTTCATGACGATGGCCAGGACGATATAAATCAATAGACCGGGACCCCCAAACAAGGCGAGCACGACGAAGATGATGCGCATTAACGTGACATCGACACCAAGGTATTTCCCGAGTCCTGAACAGACACCGGCAATCATTTGATCAGACGGATCTTTATACAATTTTCGTTCCATCAAGACACCTTCTCCTCCAGTTTTTCGTTAACGTTGTGGTCGACGGAGCGTCGTTCTGCCTCCGGTCGCCACTTCTCCACGACTGTCAAAATCGAGCGCTTCATTGATCGGGGTACTGCCTGATTTCACTTCAATCCGACGGCCATATAAGCCGCGATTATCGAGTGAGGCGGCGATGATTGTCGCGACGTCCGTTTCAGAAATCGTCGCATCACTCGCATCACTTAAATCTTCAGATGCCTCAATCGAGCCTTTCCCTGGACCATCCACAATTGTCACTGGGCAAATGATCGTGTAGTTTAAACCGCTATGTTCGATATACTCATCAGCCGCATTATTGGCAGACAAGAAGTTGAAATGTTCTTTTGGTGCCGCGTCCGGTTGATCGGCGCCGTATGCACTGAGCAAGACGACGTGACGGACACGTTCTTTTTTAGCAGCGTCAATCGCTTTCATCGCGACGTTGCGGTCCAGCAGTTCGATCTCCTTGCTCGATCCATCTGCCCCTGCTGTTGCTGCGATGATGACGGCATCTTGTCCCGAGGTCGCCTCGTGAATTCCTTTATCCAATTCTTTCTCGACGTCGACGGTGAGCACGCGCGCACCCATCTTCTCATACTCTGCCTGTAGTTCAGGATAACGAATTAAAGCGGTCACTTGATGCGATTTCGCTAAACTTTTCAATACACGTCTACCGATCTTTCCTGTTGCTCCAATGACTAAAACTTTCATTCAAATTTCCCTCCTCAAAAGAGTAGTTCATTTGATTAAATTTCCTCTTTCGGAACGGAATCAAACCCTTTTCGCGAAATTATCTCACCGTTCCCCACATCGTCAAGTCGAGGGCGTCACGGATGGCTTGAACACTCGCTTCGGTCGGTTGATAGTAATAGACGTTATTGATGTAGGCGTCTTCTCCTTCGATTTGAAGTTTATCCACCTGCGGCTGTAATACCATCGTCATTCCGATCGATGCCATTTGCAACGGATTCAATTCAAGCCCCATCTCGTCTTTCATAAAGCGATAAGTTGCCGGGATTTTCGTCCACCCGGTCGGACTGGCCAATTTATCGGCGACGGCCGACATGACTTCGGTCTGGCGGTTCGAGCGGGCTCCGTCCGTGTCGGTCTTCCGGTGACGGGCGTACGCGAGCGCCATATCCCCGTCCATGGCATATGAGACGCCTTCCATATACTCGTACGTTTGATTGAAACCTTTCTCGCTGAACGAATGAGTCGCTGTGACGTTGACGCCGCCGACGAGGTCAATCAATTCCATAAACGTTTCAAACGTGATCACGACTTGACCGTCAACTGAGGTTTCCGTCAGCCCTTCTACCGCTCCGACCGTACAATCTGCACCGCCATAAGCGAACGCATGGGTGATCTTATCGCCTTCTCGGTCCGGTTCGCAAGGAATCGCTGTGTACGTGTCCCGCGGAATCGAGACGTTTTGGACAGTGCGTGAACGCGGGACAAATTCCATCAGCTGCAAAGAGTCCGTCCGTGATCCCGATAATGATTCTCCGACACGAGCGTCACTACCCATCACCAAAAACGTGACGGGACGCGTTGCCAAATAACCGCCCCCAATCAGAAGGAGCAACATGACAAGTAGCAGTTTCCCTTTCCACTTCCGGCGGCGCGGTTTGTCTTTCGGTGCGGCCGCCTCGTGTTTGACATGGTTTCGTTCCGGTTCACGTGTTTGGTGTCTCGGTTCACGTCGCTCATCTCGACGTGGCTTTGACTTACGTTTCATGCCGAACGGAAGTCTCAGCTTCGGTTTCGGTTTTCGAACGTCGCGCGCTTTCTTTTTTGGTTCAGACGATTGTTCATCCGTTTGGTTTAGAAACGGGTGCTCGCCTTGTGTTGCCTCTGCTCGCCTGCTCGTCTCGCTTCTTTCCCGGTTCGCTTCGTCTGTGTGATTGTCTATCGCTTCTTGTCGTGTTTGTTCGTTTAGCTGAGCCTGTTCATTCAAACGTTCCCGTTCGAGCTCACGTTTTCTTCGTTCGACACGTGATAAGTGTTGATCGTCATTCATATGCAGTACCTCTATTATGGTTAGATTTTTCTACATTATCATCGACAAACGTTTTTCTGACAACGGTTAACGTAAAAATCCGTCTCAAGCATGAGACGGAATGGTTGTTTTGAATCGAAAGCGGGAAAGGAATAATAATTGGTGTCTGCCCATCTTCGGACAGGCAGTTTGTTCGACGTCCTCTTGAAAGGAGGGAGAGCTAATGCGTATCGGGAAGTTACGGATGTTGCTCGAACAGTACGGCGAAGCCACACTTCGCGATGTGATTGTCGAGATGTATCGAAACATCCCTAAAACCGTGATTGAAGAGAAAGACATCGACTTTATGGTCAGCCAGTTCACACGATATAAAGAACAAAAATCGTCAGACGAACGTCATTCGCTCTCACAAACCATCGTCCTCGCCGAACGTTTTGTCGAATTGGCTTATGATCACTTATATATAGTACCGAACCAAGTGATGAGTGAGCGTGACCAGAAAAATTGGTACATTCATGCAAAAAAAATCATTCGCGATTTAGCCTATTACGCGGATGACGAGCCCGAGGCCCGGACGATGTACGAAGAAATGTTTTTGCTGCTGTCGTCTTCAGCGGGAGAAGAACCGCTCTTCACAACGAGCGATCCTTTCCGATTGTTAAAATTGTCTCAAACCACGATGTTATCCCAACTCATTCATTACTATCAACTTGACGCCCCCACAACCGCCGTTTGGATCGACCGTTCCTTATACACCGCACTCCATGTCCCAAAAGATGTTGACTCTACCCGGGTCGACCTACTCTCGACACTCCTCGACCAATCCTATAACTCGTCCGAGTGGAATTTACTCCGTGAACGTTTGACCACGTTGTGCGACCGCACATTAGCCAAAGCCCACACAGACGAGAACGCCCTTGCCGACTATCAAGCTTTAAAGATGCTTGAGCTGGAGTTGCTCGTGGAACGCGGCCATTTATCAGAAGCCGAACAAAAATTGTTCGCCGAATATATCCCTTTCTTCTCCCATCGTTCCGAACCGTTCAAAGTGTATGTGAATATGCTCGAAAGTCGTGGCCACACGAATGAAACGAAACGATTGCGACGACTCGCCAAAGAAAAACGAATCCAATTTTAACCATACAAAAAAGGGAGTCAATCGACAGCGTCGGTTGACTCCAAAACATGATATGAACGAGGGGTGTTCATCTGAAAAGGAGGGGAAGTTGGTGCAGAACTTCCTTCCTACACGTTTAGTATAAATCAGATTTGAAACCGCTTCCGTTTCAGATATTGCATTTTTGTGAACGTTTTCACGTTATTCAATGGCATTGATAATCCCAAGCCCGACCACGGACAATAACACAATCAATACAAAAATGAACACCATCTCGTTCGGTGAGCGAAATCCTTCATATAGTTCTACCGCTTCGTCAACGATGACGTTCTCATGGACAACAATCGGATTCGTTTCCGCCTGTGTCGTATGCGGTGTACCTATGAACATGACTGCCAACAACCAAAAACTTATAACGTATCGCATAGTCGTCTCCTTGACTTGTTTCTTATTCATCAGTATAGCATGTCTTTTTCATTTAATATGACTTGGATCGTTCTGCGTTTTAACAAATCTCACACCCTCTTTCATCTTCCGTCATCAAACCTCTCTAAGCATGCATTATCTAGATATACCCCTATCCTTAAGCCATTCCGACGTCAAATCGGAAAAGATTTCGGGTATTTTTTTTGAAAAAACACGCTTTTAATTTCCCAATAAATGTTCATAAATTTAATACATGTATTTAAATGTGGTAGCGCTTACAATTTAAGGGTAATCATTTTCTAGAGAAAGTAGGATCGCTCGGATGAAGCAGACCTTTACAATCAAAGAAAGTCGTGAACTTCCGCCCCATCTTCGACCGTTGCTCCACAATTTATATCCCCCACAGCACGTCCCGAATCTGTTCAGCTTCCCACCGCAGTGCTCGTTGTACACCGGTTGGCTAGGAAACGAGCTCGTGGCCGCCATCGCCGTGGATGTTCGTGACCTCCCCACCACCCACCAGATTCGCATGACTGATGCCGCTTATAAAAATTTCGCATCATTGCGTGGGTTGATCGATCGCGTCTTGTATCAATTCCATCCGCATATCGGACACAAGACGATGGTCTCTTTAAATGTCCAAAACGCGCAGGCTTTTCAACGATTCAATTCATTCACCGCCATCGGATTCACACCTCATCTCGAGTCAACCGTCTATGATTTACCTGTACTACCGTTCCAAAAAGAGACATACGCGCAATGGCAACTCTGCCTTGAACATCCGGAAACGTATGCGTTATGGTCATCGACCCGCAATCAGTACGCCCGTCTTTTGCCAGGCGCCTTACCGCTTTCGGCTAGAGCCATCGACGAATGTCATCGAAAGCAAGGTGCGTTCCATTCATTAAGACGAAACGGTGCTGTCGTGGGAACGATGTATAGCCGAATCGAGTTCTCTCGCTTGCATATTCATGAGCTCCACATGACGTGCGATTCAACGACGACCCGAGAAGGTCTCTCGTTCCTCCAACAATCATCTTGCATAAAATTGAAAGAGATTCAGGACGTCAAGGTCACCGTGACATCGCTCCAACCAAGCTTGCGATACGCCCTACTAAAACAAATAGCCACCCGAACATCTGTTAGCACTCATACATTTTTAAAAGAATTGACCCCTTATCCTTCTGTACAGTAAAAAAACACGAAACGTTCTGGGTCCTTCACCGGACTCGTTCGTTTCGTGTTTTTATTCGGCAGCGTTTGTCGAGTCCATCGCGAGCGGTGGCATCTTTTCAAAAAGATCGGTTCTAAGACCCGTATCGCGTCGGTCCAACGATTCGATTCGATCGAATTGAATCTCACGATCTGCCACGTTGAACCAATAGGTAATGTGCGGCTCGTCTGCGAAACGAAGGGCGTAATTGGAACCGTTCAAATGAAAGTCCACTTCCGTCGACAAGATTTCGGAAGGACCAATTTTTTTATGTGTCGTCAATCGTTCCAGGACGACTTGTTCTTCATTGATCCGATAATCGACAAACGTCGCAAGTGAGAGTCCAAACACAAATGACACCAGCGCGAACGCGCTGATCAATCCAAGAGTGATCTTTCCGTTCATTTCGCCGTCCCTCCCTCTTTCAGTATATCGGATTCCGATAAAACGTTGTGAAGTGACATTTTGTTCAAGTTTCGTCAAACTAGAGTGTGAGGAGGGATTATGATGCATATTGACCATACCGGAATCGCCGTCCGTGATTTAGACGAAGCGATTTCTTTTTACACGACCGTCCTACAAGGGAAGCTCGTCGACCGCTACACGAACACGGCAGTCGGCGTCGAGACCGAGATCGCCGTCATCCACGTCGGTGACGATGTGATTGAACTGTTGTTACCGACGAGCCCGACGAGTCCGATCGCCCGTTTCATGAAAGCACGAGGCAAAGGCGTCCACCATATCGCCTACCGGGTTGACGACTTAGACCAATCGATTGAGTCGCTCAAACAGGACGGCATCTCCTTTTTAGAGGACACGTTGCGGACGACGGCAAAAGGCCGACGTCTCATCTATATGGACCCCCGTCATTCGGGCGGTGTCATCGTCGAACTGTGTGACTATCCGACAACAAGCAAGCAGTGAGGGAGACCCTCACTGCTTTTGTAATGCCTGCTCGATGATATCACGATTTTTCGTCTTTAACCGTTCGTTGTGCGAGGACACCATCGCCGCTTTCGTGGCGTCCGGATCGATGAACGTCTTCGCCCGGTTGACAGCATTGGCCGCATCTTGGAAAGCGCCCGCGATAAGATGGACTTTTCCTTCATGGGTCAAAATGTCGCCAGCTGCGTATAAGCCTGGCACCGACGATTCGCTACTCGCATTGCCCTTCACGTAAAAACCGTCCACCATCTCGACCTGCAACTCGCAATCACCGAGAAGCGCCGTATCCTGCTCGTACCCGTGGTTGATGACGACCTCGTCGATTTCTACGAAATCACGTTCACCTGTCCCGCAATCAACGAGCTCAACCGCGTGAATCGTCGTCCCGTCCCGGGAGATGAGGTCTTCGATTTGCGTATGCAACCGACAGTCGACACGGCCACAAAGTAATTTATCGACTTGTGACTCATGTCCCTTGAGCGCTTCTTTCCGATACGTTAAAATAACGCGCTCAGCAATCGGTTCGAGCTCATTGGCCCAATCGATGGCACTGTTGCCGCCCCCTGAGATCAGCACCGTCTTTCCTTTGAACGCCATGAGCGATTTGACCGTATAATGTAAGTTGGAGACCTCGAAGCGCTCTGCGCCGCTGATCTCGATTTTCTGCGGCTGCAGGATGCCACTTCCCGTCGCGACGATGACCGTCTTGGATACATGGCGTCCATTCGTCGTATCAAGCACAAAATGACCTTGATTGTCCTTCGTCATCGATTCGACCTTTTCTCCGAGCACGACGGTCGGATCGAACGTCAAACCTTGTTCCACCAGTTGTTCGATGAGTCGGGCCCCGGTCGTCGGTGTGACACCGCCGACATCCCAAATCATCTTCTCTGGATAGACGTGGATCTTGCCGCCAAGATGCGGTTGAAACTCAATCAATTTCGTTTTCATCCCGCGGAGACCACTATAAAACGTCGCATATAGCCCGGCCGGTCCGCCTCCAATAATTGTTACATCATATAGGTCTTGTTCGCTCATCGCCCTCACCCTTCCTCAAAACTCCAACGTCATTGATTCTCATTCTCATTCACTATACCGTGAAACAGGTCGCTCGACAATCTATTTTGACATCAAACAAACATTGACACGATGTGTCGGTCTTGCTATAGTAGATTCGATATTGAGAATCATTATCATGGGCGTCATCTATGGAAAGGGGAATCCACTATGTCACGGATACATACGACGGATATCGAGGTCGGATATGGGGAGAAGACGATTGTTAAACAATTGAGCTTGTCGATTCCCGACCATAAAATCACGACAATCATCGGACCAAACGGTTGTGGAAAATCGACGCTCTTAAAAGCGATGACACGGATTCTGTCCCCATCCAACGGCTCTGTGCATTTGGACGGGGCTGACATCGCGAAATGTAATACGAAAGAGATTGCCCGTAAAATGGCCATCTTGCCCCAAACGCCGGAAGGTGCCGGAGGCCTGACGGTGGGTGAACTCGTTTCCTACGGTCGATTCCCCTATCAATCCGGATTTGGCCGCCTCTCGAAACATGACCACGAAGTCATCGATTGGGCACTTGATGTGACGGGAACGCTTGCCTATAAAGATCGCAGCGTCGATGCCCTCTCAGGAGGGCAACGTCAACGTGTATGGATTGCGATGGCACTCGCCCAAGAGACCGATTTAATTTTCTTGGACGAGCCGACGACATACCTCGATTTGGCCCATCAGCTCGAAGTGCTCGAACTGCTCGAGACGCTCAATCGAGAACAAGGCCGAACCATCGTCATGGTCCTCCACGACTTGAACCAGGCCGCTCGCTTTGCCGATCACATCGTCGCGATGAAAGAAGGCGAAGTGCTTGCGACAGGAACGGCCGAGGAAGTCATTTGTCCGCTCGTACTCAGACAGGTGTTCCATATCGATGCCATCATTGGTCGCGACCCGCGGACCGAAAAACCGATGTGTCTCACGTATCACTTGATCAAAGACGAGCCAAACGATGCGCCACATGCCAAACAGGCTGCGGCGGCCCTGCTTGCCAATGCCCGCTAACTTCCCAAGACGTCCCGCACATTGCGAGACGTTTTTTCATTCAGCGTGCGTTTTTAGGGAGGAAGACACGGGTATTGAATGGAAGATATTGAGAAAGGAGGCTTGTTATGGATTGGTTAGACGGGTTTTTCATTCTCATCTCGGTCGCTTGGCTATATGAAATTTGGCGTTACCGAAATCGGTCCGAGCCGACCGACGGCGCCAGTGAGCACGCCAGTTTTTATATCGTTTCGTTCATCATGGTCACCGTGTTCGCGGTTTCCATTGGATTATCCGTCTGGACGGATGTACGTCAAACGCTTCCACAGCGTCTGCTCGGACTCGGTTTCTACGCAGCCGGAGTGTCGCTCCGCTATTGGGGCATCGGGCAGTTGCGCCATCAGTTCACCCGCCATGTCGTCGTTCGTCCCGAAGATGAACTAGTCAGTTCGGGGCCGTATCGCTATTTACGTCACCCGCTCTACACGGGCCTTCTGTTTATCACGCTCGGGTTCTCGCTGTACTTTACGCATTGGGGCATCGCCTTATTCGGCACATTCTCGATTGGTTTGGCGCTATTATGGCGAATTCATATTGAAGAGAAGATGCTGACCTCTCATTTTGGGAGCGCGTATCGAACGTGGGCCAAGTCGCGTAAACGATTGATCCCGTTCATCTATTGAGCAACAATCGCTGAATAAACAAAAACATGCACGCCGTCATCAATTTGACGGTCGTGCATGTTTTTTATACTGAGAAACGCCCGAGTAGACGGACGATCATAAAGCCTGCCACGAATGAGAGGATACTGAGCACCCACATGAGCGTCGTTTCCGGGAGACCCGGGAAGACGACCGCGAGCGAACCGATGACAAGGCCTAAAATGACGGAAAACGTCATACCTGGAAAATGACCAAGTAAATAGCGGATCACTTTACTGCTGACGATGAAGCCGACCGCCACCCCAAGACCGACGATGCCGATGATGAGGATATTCAAGTTCGATAATGCACTGATGACGGTCGGATAGACGCCGATGAGGAGCAGGACGAACGAGCCGCTAATCCCTGGCAACAACATGGCCATACTGCCGAGCCAACCCGAGAAGAACAACAAAATCGCCGTCCCCGTCGAAAGTTCCGTAATGATGGCCGTGTCGGCCGGTTTGATAATCGCCATGCTCGCCACAAGGATGGCCCCGATCACCATGGCGAGGATATGTACCGGACGCATGACCGCACGTGATCGAAATTCAAACAAGAGCAACGGGATAATGCCGAGAATCAGCCCGATGAAAAAGAACTGGGTCGGCTCATAATATTCAAGCAGCAAAAACTCAATGACGCGGCTGAGACCTAAAATCGCACCCGCCATCCCAATCCCGAGTGGAATCAAGAACAAGATGTGCTGTTTCCAATGTCGACTGAAAATCCCGCTGATCGCTTCGATCAACCGGTCATAAATTCCTAAAATAACTGCAATCGTCCCGCCGCTGACGCCAGGAATCAAGTCACTCGTCCCCATCGCGATGCCGCGCAGGATATTTTTCCATTCCATACATGATCTCCTTTTTCGCTACTGATTCATTTCAAGCATTTAGTATAGCCGAGTCCTAATCATTTTGCATCGGTTTTAAGACTGAGAATTGATTAATCGACCCGTCAGTCAAAGTGTGAGCGTCATATAATCAAAACGTCCTCCGGAGATGTCGATCTCTTTCTCTTTTTTAAAGCCGAGACGCTCATACAACCTCCCGGCTGCCGGGTTCGTCTGGTCGACGTTGAGCGTGACTTGCGGGATACCCGTCTCACGGGCATGATCGATCGCTTGTTGAATCAGTTTCGTCCCAATCCCACGCCCGCCGAACGATGCGTCGACAGCGACCGAGTCAATGTATAAGACATCCCCTGACGTTTCGACATCAAGGTCGTCCGGCTGTCCTTGTGCTTTGAGCCACGTTTTGATCGGTTCATCCAACCGTGTTGCCCGTTCGCCATGATACGCAATCAAAATACCCGCAATCGTCGCCTCGGTCTCTGCCACCCAAACGTTTTCGTAACTCAACCGGTTTCCTGGCTGACCAATCCACATCGAGAGTCGCTCGAGTACTTGCTGTTGGTCAGACGTGCCGGTCAACGAATACGCAATTTCATGAATCGCCGCGTAAACGAGCGGCGCGATTTGTGTGCTGTCATCCGGTCTCGCTTTTCGAATGTTCATCTTTATCGCCTCCATCCATCAGTCTAGCATAAAGCGTCATTCAAAGGGTTTGTGTGACCGGAAAGTGTGGGATGATACAAACAGAAGGGAGGAATGAACAATGAAAGCAATTTTGACAGGCATGAACGGGACCGTCGCCCCTGTCGTCGCCGAGACGCTACAACAACATGGCATCGATCCGGTCGCCTGGGACCGAACGAAAGTGTCCACATCAGACGAGGCCGAAATGCGAGCCTTCATCGAATCGGTCCGACCGACTTATTTTCTTCACATCGGCATGGGTGCCGTCGAATGGGCCGATACGCTCGCTCGTCTATGCGGGGAGTACAAGATCCCATTTCTCTTCACGAGCACCGTCTCCGTCTTTTCCGACGACGTGACCGGACCGATCACCCCGGACACACCACCTGATGCAACGGACGAATATGGCGCCTATAAACGGGCGTGTGAAGAAACAATCGCCCGGACCAATCCAGGTGCCCAAATCGTCCGCCTCGGTTGGCAGATTGGAGATGGCCCGGGTTCGAACAATATGATGGATTATTTTGAGAACGAGATGAAGCGGCAAGGTGTGATCGTCGCCAGCACGCACTGGTATCCGTCCTGCTCGTTTTTAAAAGACACGGCTGATGCCTTGTTCGAGATCTTGACGAAACGAGGGCCGGGACTGTATCAATTGAACGGCAACCCGAGCCATTCTTTCTATGACATCGCACTCGGTTTAAAAGAGTTGCATGACACGTCGTGGCAAATCGAACGAGCGGACGAACCAAAACGGGATAACCGTATGGTCGATACGAACATCACGATTCAACCGATCACGAAACGGTTAGCGTTGCATACAAAATGAGTCGCCTTTTGGCGACTCATTTGCGTTCAATCTGTTTCAAGACGAGCCTACTTTTCGGCAAACTCGGCAAGTCCACAAAACTATAGCTGAGATCTTGGGGCGGCACTTCGTAGCGATAACGTGTCAAAAACACGTCGATCGTTTCACGCATAATCGCAATCGTCACATGTTCCCCAGCGCAGCGATGACCAAAATCCACATCCCCGCCACCTTGTGGGATGAACGTGAACGGGCTCTCGGTCCAATCTTTGAACCGATCCGGATTGAATTGTTCTGGTTCTGTCCACAGGGAAGGGTCGTGGTTCGTCCCGTACAAGTCGAGCAAGACGAGCGTCCCTTGCTCGAACGCAAAACCATCCCATTCAAAATCCTGTTTGACGCGCGCGGCCGTCACCGGGAAGAACGGATAAAAACGTCGGACTTCTTGGACGAACCATGTCGAATCCGTCTCACCGTAGGCCAACCGGGCACGGGCTTCCGGAAACTGATGCAAGGCCAGGACGGTGAACAAGACGTAAACCGACACCGCCACGGTCGGGCGTAATATATTGATCACTTCGACCGCCACGATATCAGCCGGAAGCAGCTCGCCTGCCTCATCACGATGCCATGAAAATTCGTACAGCGCCGTCTGTTCATTCGGAAGCAACCGGTTCGTCCGTACTTCCTCGACCATCTTCCGAACCCAAGCCTCAGCCGATGTACGGGCTGCACGTCCTCGAATATGCTTCGGTCCGAGCGCCGTCCCAGATTCGAACAGCAACCGCATCTCGTCCGTCCGCTGTTTCACTTCATGCTCACCGAGCGGGACCCCGGCCCATTCACAGACGGACCGCATGAGGACTTCTTGCGCCGTGTCATAGAGTACCGTCTCGCCTTCGGCCGCATCGAGCGCCCGTTCCCACTCCCGGCTGACGAGCTTGGTCAGCCGCTCGATATTCCCTGGGAACATGAGCGACATGAACATCTTTTTCCGATGGGTGTGTGCCGCACCGTCCAACGTCTGCACCCCATCCTCCCCGAACAACGTTTTCAATAACCGCTTCGGTGCCGCGTCTTGCCGAATGAACTTGTCCGCGTCATAAAATAAAGCGGCCGCCTCGGCACCGCCGAGACAGATGGTTCGCTCCCCTAGTAAGCGCGTTTCGAATAGGTTTGATTGGAAGCTTCTCCTGCGATTAGGGACATATAAATAGCCCTCTCGAAGAAACGCCAAACTATGGTCGAGCCCTTGTTCTTTCGGGATTGGTCGTGTCATAATGTGTCACCCTTTCCACTTTTTCTATAAAGGATGTTCCCCTGTTCATAGCGAACAAACCTATAAAAGAAAGGAGGCGGATAAATGCTCTCATTCATTTTGACGTTTCGTCGCATGTTCCGTGGGATTTGGCGCGGTTTGAAGGACGCTGAGTTTCAAGTGTTGTTCAGCCTCGCCTTCCTGACCATCGTCTCAGGAACACTATTTTATTCACGGTTCGAGGATATGCGTTGGCTCGACGCCTTATATTTCAGTGTCGTCACGCTCACGACCATCGGTTACGGCGATTTCGTTCCAACGACCGATCTCGGCAAAGTGTTCACGATCGGTTACGTCATCACCGGGGTCGGTATCATGGTCGGCTTCATCACGAAAGTGTTCGACCATCTTCAGCAAGCACGGCTCGAGGAGGTCCGCAAACGAAAGACGCCACCGTCCCCTTGAGGATGGTGGCGTCTTTTATTAAGATGCTTTTCGGTTTCGATTCTCGAGCTCGAGCTGCTGATTGAACCGTTTCGTCTCCGCAATGACGACACCCGACAAGAACAATAACCCGATCAAGTTCGGGATGGCCATCAAGCCGTTGAACACATCCGAGAGCGCCCAAACCAAGTTCAAATTCGTCGTCATCGCTCCGAGTCCAGCGACAAGGACGAAGGCGATCCGATACGGAATAATCGATTTCTGACCAAACAAGTAGTGAATCGAACGTTCGCCATAATACGACCATCCGAGCACCGTCGAATAAGCGAACATGACGAGTCCGATTGTCACGATATAACCGCCGACCGGCCCGAGGAACTGCTCGAACGTCGCCGTCGTCAACGCGACTCCTTCAAGTCCCGACCCGATTTGTCCACCCATGACGAGCGTGATCCCTGTGACCGAACAGACGATGAGCGTATCGAGGAACACTTGCGTCATCGAGACGAGTGCCTGACGTCCCGGCATATCCGTTTTTGCCGCCGCCGCCGCGATTGGTGCCGATCCGAGACCGGCCTCGTTCGAGAAGACGCCACGCGCGACCCCGTAACGAATCGCAGCCCCGATAGCCCCTCCTCCAATCGCCTCAGGACTTAACGTACTGCTGAAGATGAGTGAGATGGCATCTGGAATGAGCGTATAGTTCATGATCATAATCAACAACCCGCTACCGAGGTAAAAGACGATCATGACAGGTACGAAATAACTGACGACGCGTCCAATCGATTTGACACCGCCTAAAATGACCGCACCCGTGAAGATCATGATCAAGATACCGGACACGTAAAGCGGTACATCAAACGTCGTCTGGAGCGCCATCGCAACCGAGTTCGTCTGAACCCCGTTCCCAATCCCGAACGCCGCGAGTGAAGCGAATCCGGCGAAGGCGACAGCGAGCCAGCGTTGCTTCAAGCCGCGCTCCAAGTAATACATCGGCCCCCCGGCCATCTGTCCCCGTTCATCAGTGACCCGATATTTGACCGCGAGCACGGCTTCCGCGTACTTCGTCGCCATCCCGAAGAATCCGGAGACCCACATCCAGACGATGGCGCCCGGACCCCCGAGTACGACGGCCGTTGCGACCCCGACGATATTTCCGGTACCGACCGTGGCCGCGAGTGCCGTCATGAGGGCTTGGAAGTGACTGATGTCTCCTTTCGATGACTTATCCTGATTTTTAGAGAATGCGAGTTTCAATGCGTAAGGCAACTTCGTGATTTGAATTCCCCCGAGTCGTACCGTCAAGTAAATGCCTGTCCCCACAAGCAAAATCAAGAGCGGTGGTCCCCACACAAAGTTTGAAATCGTACCGATGAGTTCACTGAACGATTGACCCATGTTCTATTCCCCTTTCCCCTTATGTAATAAGTACATCTCTATTTTTTCAGAATACTTAGAAGATTGTCAAAAGTATTGTGATAAAACAAGTCGAGGAAAGAACAACTGTATCTAAAACAGCGAGCCGCCGGTTAGACGTCTCGCTGAGATGGGGGTTTTTCACGCTGCAACGGCGCCTTCCAATCGAACTCGTCCGGCACGTAGTCCAGTCCACCCGAATGGAACGGTTGGCACCGCATGAGCCGACGTGTCGTCAAATATCCACCTTTGAGGGCGCCATGCTTTTCAATCGCCTCGATGCCATAGTGCGAACACGTCGGATAAAAGCGGCAAGTCGGCGGCTTCAACGGCGAGATGAACCGCTGATACCCTTGAATCCCTCGGACTAACACTCGTTTCACTCTCATCGCCTCCAGTATTACTGCCATGATAGCTCGCCCGGGCCAACTTGTCATCCGTGACGTCTGCGTCAATCAAGTGACAAGTGGATGTCTTGTTTTTCCTTTGTTTTACAATTTGAGCACGATGGGCGCTATTTGACGCATCATTTGTTATGATAAGCACCATGTACACGACCGAATCTATATGAAGAGGTGACGATAATGAATATTTTAATGGTAGGAGCAGGATCGATGAGCGAGTCACTCGTCCGCGGATGGCTGGCCTCAGGTCTGTCTCCTGAACAAATCACGATGACGAACCGGAGTGACCGGACACGTCTGACAGAACTCCACGCCGAGCTCGGCGTGCAAATCGTCGATGAAGAGGATGTCAACGCGTATGACATCGTCGTCCTCGCGATGCAACCGGACGGGGTCATTCCTTACGTGCAATCTAAAACGTGGAGCACGCCGCTCCTCGTCTCGGTAGCAGCTCACATCGAACCGAGCGAGATTGAAGAGGCGTCAGGTCTCCCTGCCGTCTGCGCGATGCCGAACACGCCGGTCGCCTATCGAAGCGGAATGACAGGGCTTTGGTTCGGTCCTGAGACGGATGATACGGTCCGCGATACCGCGACGGCGTTGTTTGAACGTGTCGGACGAACAGCGGTGACGGATGCGAAGACGATGTCGGCGTTCATGGCCGCCGCCGGATGCAGTCCTGCTTTCTTCTATGAGATCGTCGGTTCGATGACGCCCGTCTTGACCGATGCCGGTTTCGACGAAGCGACGGCGCGCCAAATCGTCGCCCAGGCGATGAAAGGCTCAGCCGAACTGTTGCTTCACGAGACACGACCGACGAACGACTTGATCGCGGACGTGGCCGCGCCGGACGGTCCGACCGACCGTGGCGTCGGTGTCCTCCGTGCCCGCGACTTGGCTGATGTCATGTCCTCCGCCCTCCGTGAGAGCGCGAAAGAAGACCATGATGCGATTGAGACTACGATTGAAAGAACGTGACCCTTGAACCGCCCGCTAGAAGTCGAACGTTAAGTTCTGACTTTTAGCGGGCGGTTTTTTGTCTCGTTTCCAGCTTCGTGATAAGTCATAAAATCCACATATTATAGGAACTTCCAACGACAAAGGGCATGGTATGCTACTGATTGAGAACAATTATCATTTAATGAATATGGAGAGATCTCAATGAGTTCATTACTTGCCATTCCGTTGCATCAGCCGGTATTCATATCTGATTTGACGAGAATCGATGATCGTTTGCGGCGTCGCATGATTGCTTTAGGATTTTATGAAGGCTGTTCCATACGGATCAAGCGTCAAGCCATCCTGTCTGGGCCGCTCACTATCGAACAAATCGAACATCGACAAATGATTGCGATTCGTCGTTGCGACGCTGAACAGATCGGGGTGATTGTCCCGTGAGTCAACGAATCGCCCTCATCGGGAACCCGAATACCGGAAAAACGTCATTGTTCAATCGATTGACAGGTTCTTTCGCCCACGTCGGAAACTGGGCCGGCGTCACCGTCGAACAGAAAGTCGGACAATTGCATGGCAACATCGGGCAGTTGATCGACTTGCCAGGCGTCTATGACTTGGACCCGCTGTCGGCTGACGAAGCGATCGTCTCGCGGTTCCTGTTACAGGAACCGTTCGATGGGCTGTTCAACATCATCGACGCCTCACAATTCGAACGCAATTTACAATTGACGCTCCAACTGCTCGAGATGGGACACCCGCTCCAAATCGGATTGAACATGGTCGATGTCGCTGAAGGACGGGGGATCACCATCAACCTAGAACGGTTGCGTGAACGGTTGAATGTCGATATTTTCCCTATCACAGCGCGCACCGGAGCCGGTTGTGACGTCCTGTTGTCTTCGCTTCAATCGAAACCACGCGACCCGTTCACCCTTGATTACGGGCAAGATACCGAACGAGCGATTCAACAGATTTTAGACGTGACTGGACGTCCCAACAGTGACCGCTGGGTCGCCGTCCAATACTTGGCTGGAAACCGCGTCATTGCCGAGCTACTTGAGTCTTCAGCACCAACCGTCCTCGCGATTCGAAAGACGTTGGAAATGAAACTCGGTCGCTTCGCTCATGCTCATATCACGGAACGAAGACGCGAGTGGACAAAAGACGTTCGTCAGCACGTCGTCGAGGAACGGAATACCCGGCGCGTCACGCTGACTGATCGCATCGATGCCGTCGTCACACATCCAATCTGGGGTTTACCGATTTTCTTCGCGGTGCTCTATAGCTTGTTCCACATCACGTTCAACTGGGTCGGCGCGCCCCTGTCCGATGTATTGGATGGGTTGTTGACCGGTCCCGTCACATCGGGAACGAGCTGGTTGTTACAAACGCTCGGGACCTCGTCCTTTATCCAGGCGTTGATCGTCGAAGGTGTGATTGCCGGTGTCGGCGGCGTCCTCGTCTTCGTGCCGCAGATTTTTGTGCTCTTTTTCTTCATCTCGTTTTTGGAAGATTCGGGGTATATGGCGCGTGTCGCCATCGTCATGGATCGTTTCATGCAACTCGTTGGACTGAACGGGAAAAGCTTCATCCCGATGATTATCGGCTTCGGCTGCAACGTCCCGGGCATCATGGCCGCCCGGACGATCGAGGAAGAGCGGGAACGTCTCGTGACGATTTTCATTTCACCGTTCATGTCTTGCTCTGCACGTCTTCCGATTTATGCAGTGTTTGCCGCCAGTTTTTTCACCTCGAATCAAGCGCTCGTCGTCCTCTCGCTCTATATGCTCGGAATCATCTTGGCATTGATTGCCGCTAAACTTTTTACGTTCCTCTTGGCTGCGGAAGACCGGAATAGTCTCTTCATCGTCGAACAGCCTCCTTACCGTGTCCCTCAGGGGTTGACGCTTTGGCGTAGCACGTGGCAAAAAGCAAAAGGCTTCGTCCGAAAAGCTGGTACGTTCATCTTGGGAGGTTCCGTCTTCATTTGGTTACTCGCTTATTCCGGCCCAGATGGGTTCGACGTGCCGATGGACGAGAGCTTTCTCGCCATGATCGGCGGTTTGATCGCGACGTTATTGGTTCCGCTCGGATTTGGCACATGGCAAGCAGGCGCTTCGCTCATCACCGGGTTTTTGGCGAAAGAGGTCGTCGTCTCGACGATGGCGATCATCTATGCGGTCAGCGAATCAGACTTGTCCGCTTCATTACTTCCCGTGTTCACCCCGTTAAGCGCGTATAGTTTCATGGCGTTCGTCTTGCTCTATGTTCCGTGCCTGGCGACCGTTGCCGTCATTCGGCGCGAGGTGGGAAGCGCCCAGCTGACGTGGATTGCTAGCCTTTACGGATTAGGCGTGGCGTACGTCGTATCGTTGCTCATCTACCAAGTCGGTCGTCTGCTTGGATTTTCGTGACAAGGAGGGAATATGATGTCTTTATTTGATCTTTTGATTGGCCTCGCCGTTTTCGGATACGCTGTTTATGCGCTTTATCGATATACACGAAAAGCAAAATCAGGGAAATGTGCCACTTGTGACCTCAAACCAACGTGTACATCGTCCTGTGAGGCCGCAGACTGGGATCAACTCATCGCCGAAGCGTTACGTTCCAATCAAAAAAAGTCATAATCTATACAAAAATGGACGGGCGCGTTTTTTGCGCCCGTCCATTTTTTCATTGAAAGAGATGTAACACCGTGACGATGACCGCAACCATCAAAATCCCCGGCAATAAATTTGCAACGCGAATCCGGGTGATCCCGACCAAGTTCAAGCCGATTGCGACAATCATGACGCCGCCCGTCGCCGTCATCTCTAAAATGAAATCATCCATGAGCGACTCTGGGATGAATTTCATGATTTGGATGGCGAGCAAGGCGATTGCCCCTTGGTATAAGAGAACCGGGACGGCCGAGAACATGACCCCGATGCCGAGCGTCGAGCTGAGGACGAGTGCCGTGAAGCCGTCAATCAAGCCTTTCGTGTACAGGACATCATGATCCCCGCGCAATCCGCTGTCGAGCGCGCCGATGACGGCCATCGCCCCGATGACGAAGATGAGCGTCGCCGTAATGAACCCTTCGGCGATGCTCGACTTGCTCTTGCCACCGAGACGGCGTTCCAACTGATAGCCGACCTCGTTCAACTTCTCATCGAGCTTCCACCATTCGCCGAGGGCGGCCCCGATGACAAGACTGCCGATGACGATTAAAAAGTTCTCACTCTTCATCCCCATTTGAATCCCAAGCAAGACGACGGCGAGACCGATGGCTGCAGTGACCGTCTCTTTCATGCGTTCGGGGATGCGGTGAAACAAGAGTCCAAGCAATGTGCCAATCACGATCAAGACCGCGTTGACGATTGTTCCGGTTAAGACCATTGGATGATTCCCCGTTTCTGTATGTATTGAGAGGAATATACCAACTGTTTATGTGAGCTGTCAATTGAAAGAAAAACAAAAAAAAAACCACTTCTCGCAAGAAGTGGCGTCGCGGAAACCCACGTTCCTATGGGTTTCGCATCGGGTTTGGCACCCAAGTGATTCTGACTGGGCTCGAACCAGCGACCTCTACCCTGTCAAGGTAGCGCTCTCCCAGCTGAGCTACAGAATCAGGTCGTGTCCTCTCTTAAGGACACTATTAATATATCAAGAAACTAATGCCTTGGCAACTGTTTTTTAAAACTTTTTTTATTTTTTTTAACGCGTCATTTCTTCGCGTTTCATGTGGCGGCACAGCCGCTCTAAATCTCCGGCATAGACAGAGACGAGCATACCTTGATACTCGGTATCCCGGTCCCAATGCAGCCCATTCGCTTTTGCGACCCGCTGCGACGGGACGTTATCCGGATGAATCAAGGAAATGATCTCTTTCTCTCCTTCTTCAAACGCGTGGCGCATGAGACGTGCCGCCGCCTCCCGTCCATATCCCATATGCCAATGTTTCGGCGCCAACCAATATCCGACTTCAAGTTCAATCATGCCATCGAGTTCATGAAGTAACGTGCCGGCATGACCAATTGGCTCGTCACTCTCATGTGACATCAATTTGAGCAATCCGGTTTGACGACCCGTCTGATAGCGGGCCAACTGGCGCTCGAACCATTCGATCGTCTGTTCATCCGTATATGGCTTTCCATCCGGGCTAATAAAACGCATCACGCGCGGATCTTGGAGTAGCGATTTCACGAAATAAAAATCAGCAATCGTGTAAGGTTCAAGTCGTAGACGTTCGGATTGCAGTTTGATATGACTCATCATCCCCGCCCCTTTCGTTCACAGTCTGAACTATTCAATTCCCGTTTTTATTCCGGTTCAATCCTGTTTAGGCGACAACTTTTAGTCCGATGACGCTCCCGATAATGAGTAACAGGAAGAAGATCCTCCAACGGTCTCGCGATTCGTTCAAATAGAGCATGCCAAGTACGACGCCACCGGCCGCCCCAATCCCAACCCAAATCGAATAAGCCAGCCCGAGCGGGAGCGTCTCGAGGGAGCGCGACAATAAATAAAAACTTAAGGCAAACGTTCCAACGGATAGAGCAGACCATTTAAAAATTTGATAGCCTTTCGATTTTCCCATCCAAAAGACGGCCATCATTTCGGCAAGACCCGCGCCAATCAAAAATACCCAACTCATGCCGACTCCCCTCCCGTCACTTGTTTCAATCCAATCACACCGATGAGGAGCGTCGCGATAAAGACGAGCTTCATGCCAGTCAGTGCCTCCTCGAACAAGACCGCACCGACGATGACCGTCCCGACAGCCCCAATCCCGGTGAACACCGCATACCCGGTCCCGGCCGGTAATGTCCGGAACGACATCGCCAACAATCCAAAACTAACGACCAATAATAGAATGGTGATTGCACTCGGGCCGAGCACTGTGAAACCGTTCGACAGCTTCATCGTCGTCGCCCAAACGATTTCGAGCAGCCCGGCGAGCACGAGCCAACCCCAGGCCATTTGATCTTGTCTCATATCCAACCGACTCCTTTCTTATAAACTGTAAATGCGGCCTGTTGCCGCTTGACGCGATTCGTCTCGAGCGTGAAGAGCGAGAGCAACGCGCCATCGAGAAAACAATAGTACGCGTCATACACGTCCTCGAGCGATTGTTCTGGTAACGCCCCTTGCTCCATCGCCAATCGAAACTGTTCTTTCTCGAACGCCTGCAGATCCGTTTCGACCGTCCCGAGCGTCGTCTCGATGAACGAACGCAGTTCAGGCGGCGGGACGAGCAACATCCGCTTCGTCAGCATCCACGTCTCCTCTTCTTCAAAGAAGCGAATCAACGTCTCGACAATCGCCTCAATCCGTTCGAGCGGCGCCGCGTTCACAGTGGCGTCCCGCGCTTCTCGCCAGACGCGATCATAACGCTCTGCCATGTCCTCAACGACTTGTTTAAACAGTTGTTCTTTCCCTTCGATATGGGCATATAGCGACGCTTTTTTGATGCCTACATCCTCGGCGAGTGCCGCTAATGATAGTCCTTCATATCCTTCAAGCGCAAAGCGCCGCCGCGCCGCCAGCTCGATTCGTTGTTTCGTATTCATCCGTCATCGTCCCCTTTCGTCCTCACTACTTTACCTAACGAACGGTAGGTAGTCAAGTGTGGGGATTGCATTCCATGCATTGAGACGGCACACTAAAATCAGTTGATCTTGAAAGGAGCTTTTTTTCATGTTCGAACAGTTCAGTTTCACGTTACCGACCGAATCAATGCGCGGTCGGAAACGAATCGTCCGCGTCTTTCGTCCCGACTTCGTGTCGGCTGACGAAAAGATCCCGGTCCTCTATATGCACGACGGTCAAAACGTGTTCGACGGCAAGACGGCCACGATCGGAGAAGGCTGGTCGATTGATCGCCACATCGAGGACTTGCAATTGCCGCTCATGGTCGTCGCCATCGCGAGTGCCCCAGACTGGCTCGACCGCTACGATGAGTATTCGTTTTACGAAGATGAGATGCTGTATCGACGGATCGGCCCAGAACTCGCCAAGACGCGCCCCACCCTCGGGGGCAGAGGTCGGGCTTACGCCGACTGGCTCATGCAAGAGTTGAAGCCGTGGATTGATGCGCGCTATGTGACCGACCCGGACGACATCGGCGTGATGGGCAGCTCGATGGGCGGTGTCATCTCGCTCTATATGATGACGGCCTATCCGTCCATCCGGCGCGTCGGCTCGCTCTCGACGGCCGCATGGGCCAATCTCGACTCGCTCATCCGGGAAGTGCAGCAGGCCAATGTGACGGCCCGCCTCTATATGGACATCGGGACGAACGAGACGAGCGGACCGATCACGCCCGATGATTACTTATATACGAACGCGAAACTCGTCGAGACGGTCGCACGAACAGGAATCGCCTTCCGCTATGAGGTCGAGTCCGGTGCCGTCCATAATGAGATCGCGTGGCGGCGACGGCTACCGAACGCCCTCGCCTTCCTCTATGAATTGACATAAAAAAGAGACGAATTCCACGAAGGAATTCGTCTCTTGCTTGATTAAATGACCCAATTGCCGTCACGCATGATGGCTTCGCGTGAACCGTCTTCGAGTTCGCCGTCGATGTTCATTTCGGCCGAGCCGATCATGAAGTCGACGTGTGTCATCGAGTCGTTCGCGCCGTTCTCAGCGAGCTCTTCGGCCGACATTTGCGGTCCGCCTTCGAGACATGTCGAGTACGCGCGTCCGAGCGCCAAATGGCACGATGCGTTCTCATCGAACAACGTGTTGTAGAAGAGAAGACCCGAGTTCGAGATTGGCGAATCGTCCGGCACGAGCGCGACCTCACCGATGCGACGCGCTCCTTCATCGAGGTTCAATAGCTCATCGAGCGCCTGTTGGCCTTGCTTCGCTTCCGCCTTCACGACTTTCCCGCCTTCGAACCAGAGCGTGAACCCATCAATCAAGTTGCCGCTATAGCTGAGTGGTTTCGTGCTCGACACGTGTCCTTCGACCGAGTCTTTATCGGCGAGCGTGAACACTTCTTCGGTCGGCATGTTGGCGATGAAATCGACACCGTCGATGTTCGGTCCGCCGCCGCCAAGGAAGACGTGCTTTTTCGGCAAGCCGATCGTCAATTCCGTGCCCGGTGCCTTGTAGTGGAGCTTCGCATATTTCTTGTTCGTGAGTAACGTAGCGCGTTCACGGAGCGATGTGTCATGCGTATCCCACGCCGCGACGACATCCGGTTGGTCCATGCGCGTCGCTTCAAAAATCGCTTTCCAAAGAGCCGGTACGGCGTCTTCACGGTCTGGGAATACTTTCTTCGCCCATGCTTCCGAAGCGCCAGCCACGATTGACCAGCTCACGTTGTCGCTCATGACGTACTTACGCCATTTCGCGAGCGCCACGCCGGCAGCACGGTTCGAGTCCGCGATTCGTGATGACTCGACGCCGTTCAGTGCGTCCGGGTCGTCGCTGACGATTGACAGGAAGGCCGTCTTCTCTTCGGCCAATTGCTCAAAGCGAGCCTTGAGCCATTCTGGATATTCTTTAAAGGCATCTGCCGGGGCGTTGAAGTAACGGACTTTCGTCGTCTCTTCGTCGCTCCAGTTGACATACACTTGTTTCGCGCCAGCCGCGTAAGCTGCTTTCACGATTTGACGGACGAGCGGTGCTTGGCTAATATCAGCTCGGACTTCGAGCTGTTGGCCCGGCTGAATGTTGACGCCTTTTTTGACGGCAAGCTCAGCATAGCGTGCGAATTCTGCCTCGGTCGGCATGGTTACAGTAGACATATGTACAGTTCCTCCTTTTTCACTTATTTCTATTTTCTTAAATTTTCGGAAAAGTTGCAACCAAATCGCAAAAACGGGCATATTAGTAGATGAAGACAGAAGGAGGAATATACATGTCAGATTGGAAAACAACGTACACACACTTTTTGACGAGCGCGACCGAGGACTATAACGATAAAGAAAAATTGGGTGATCTCTTGGTCCAAGGCGAACTCGCTTTAGCGAAAGTAACGGTCGACGTCGCCTCGAGCGAGATAAGCAATATCGAACGGGAAGAAGAATTGACGCTCTATTTCCAAATGAAACAGTTGCTCAACATGTTGCGGGCCGTCTATAACGACCAGTTCGAGATGCAACCAAATAAACAAGACGCTCTCGTTGCGGCCGTTCTCTACTTTGTATCGCCATTTGATGCGATTCCGGACGACGCACCGCTCGGCTTGTTCGACGACGCTCAAGTCATCGATTACGTACACGAGCAACTCGCAAGCGATATCGACCGCTTTCACAACGAATTGTAATCGTTCGGCGCTTGAAATTCCGCTATCGTCGGAGTACGCTTGAGTGAGTTTATGTCAAAGGGGGCGTATGGCGCCTAGCCATTATTTATGTACGCAAAAACTAGAAAACGGATCGCCGTCGAGACGACTTTGTTCATCATCGCCGGAACGATCTTACAATCGATCTTTGTCGGTCTACTGCTCAAACCAAACGAGATTGGGTCCGGGGGCATCGTCGGGATCACATTGATCGTCAATGAATTGTTCAACACGCCAATCGGATTCACACAACTCGTGTTGAATATCCCGCTCTTCATCGTCGGGATTAAATATCTCGGAAAACGGTTCATCCTCATGACCGGCCTTGTCGTCGTCTTGTCATCCATCTTGATCGACACGCTGCCCGTGCTTATCCCGCCGACCCCGCTCGACGATCCGCTCGTCGCCTCGGTGTTCAGTGGAATCGTCTCCGGGCTCGGGCTCGCCCTGCTGTTGTTCGCAGGCGCTTCTACCGGCGGACTCGATATTCTCGGGAAAGTCATTTACACGAACAATCGAAACTTATCACTCCCGAAAATCTTTTTGACGCAAGATATCATCGTCTACATTCTCGTGTTCATCACGTTCGACATTAAGGCCGTCATGTACGCGCTCGTGCTCAGTTTCGTCCGGTCGCGGACGCTGTTGACGATCCACCGCTTCTTCTCGGCGCAAAAACAGTGCTTCATCATCTGTAAAAAAGCCGATGAGATCAACCTCGTCATCAAGCAGAATTTGAAACGCGGCGTCACAATCATGGACGCGATCGGCGGTTACTCGAACGATTCGAAGAAGATGTTGTATGTCGTCGTACAGAACAACGAGATTCCGAAACTGCGTCAAATCGTCTCCGAGATTGATTCGGAAGCGTTCGTCACCGTCTCGGAAATCGATTCAGTCGTCGGTAACTTCAAGGAACATTCCTATACGCTTTAATCGACAGCAAGCTGCTGTCGATTTTTTTGTGTAATAAATGCATCCACAATCCGATAATAGTGATGAGCCTCTTAGACATATACAGAAGGAGGTGCATGAGTTGTCTAACCACTCGTTGCGCCAAACAGTCCCCGCTTTGCTCGTCGGGACCTTTTTTCTCGGCCTTTTATTGATCCTGTTCACCCCTTATGACTTGAGGGAGACGAGTTTATTCGTCTATTTCACGGTGGTCACGCTCACAGCGACCGCCTTCAGCATTACCGCCGTCGTGCGGAATCGCGGAATGCGCCGGTACATCCATTCACTGATTAGCGCCGGCAATGTTTGTTTCATCGCCTATTTGGTCGGTCATCACTTCGTCATGTCGACCGGAATCGAGCTTATGCCATTTATTCAAAACTTCTTTTATTTGATTATGTCTTTGATCGTCATCACCCAGTCGATTGAGATTCGGACATTGAAACTGCGAACGTTTGATATCTTCGCCTTGCTCAGTTTTCTGTTGATTGGCGCTCTGCATCTGTTCATTTATTCGAGCGAGAACGGAAGTTATGCCGCCAACTTGAACGGATTTGAAGAGCAGATGGTGTTGATCAGCCTGTACATGATGCTCGGCTTTCTCTATTTGAATCGAATCACTTCGGCCGGTCAGAGCTTCCGCGTGCTCTTATTGATCGGCGTTCTCGGATTCACGACCGCTTCGATCGTGAACCAGTTGCTCATCTTCAACGGCATCGGCCATGAGCTGGTGCACTTGCTTCAAGTGAGCAGTATTTTCATCATTTCCATCAGTTACGTGTTTGACGAATCGACCGAGGACGCCCTCGTCTATGATTCCGTATTCGATTACGTCGTCTATAGCACGATCGTCATGCTGTTCATGCTCGCCTCCGACCGGTTGCTCGGTACATCCGTGCTCGACTCGATGACGGCGAACGCCGTCTTATTGCTACTCATTCGTCAGTTCGTCGTCGCCAAGCAAAACGCCTTGATCAGCCACCGCTTACATACCGTCAATACCGACCTCGAAGTCGCAGTGACAACGAAAGCGCATGAACTTGAAATCCGGGAGCAACAGTATCGATCGCTATTCGCCTACCATGCCGAACCGATTTTCTTGTTCGATCTTCACGGCGAAGTGTTGTCTGTGAACGAGGCCGGGAGCTCGGTACTCGGTCATGACACAGAAACGCTCATCGGCTCCAACATATTAGATATCATCGAACAAAAAGACCGGTCCGCCTACGCGACGGTGCTGCATGATTTAAAGAACGGTCGTCCGCGCACGCTCGACGTCGATGTCGTCACCGAGGACGGGTCGAAACGGGTATGGCAGTTGATGAACATCCCGATGATCATCGACGGTGAAGTCGAAGGCATTTATGCGATTGTCAAAGACATCACTCAAATGATCGTCCAACAAGAACAAATCTACTATCAGGCGAACCACGACAGCCTGACCGGGCTACACAACCGTTATGCGCTGCAAGAACAGATCGAACGGCTCATCGCCGAAGGGCGACCGTTCTCGCTTATGTTCTCAGACCTTGACGGTTTTAAAGAAATCAATGACCAGTTCGGCCATCATATGGGTGACGAGTTGTTGCAACATATCGGCAAACGACTGCGGGGCGCCTTATTACCGAACGAGTATGCGGGACGCCTCGGCGGTGACGAGTTCATCGTCGTCGCTGAACACGAGGACGACGAGATGCTCGTCGAACGGTTGCGACGCTTCGTCTATCGCCCACCTTACTTTATGGGCGGGACCCTCGTCGAGATCCATGCGTCGATTGGGATTGTCCGCTATCCCGATCACGGGTCAACGCTCAAACATCTGCTCTCCAACGCAGACCTGGCGATGTATAAAGCGAAAGACAAAGGACGCAACGAGACCGTCCTGTTCGCACCAGAGCTACGTACGGATAAGGAAGAGCGTAAGCTGTTGATGGAAGGGCTCGACACCGCCCTTGAAAAAGGCGAGATCTCGCTTTACCTCCAACCTCAAGTCGATGCCTCGACGAAAGCCATCATCGGGGCCGAGGCACTCATGCGCTGGCAACGTGACGGCGTCTTCATCCCGCCGAGCCAATTCATCCCGATTGCTGAAGAGACGGGCCACATCCACGATCTCGGTCGCTGGATGATTCATGAGACGTTCCAATTGATGTATGCCTTCGAGCAAGGCGACATCCATTTACCAAAATTGTCGGTCAACCTATCCGTCCGTCAACTGTTCGATGAACATTTAATCGAGTATTTGACGACTTTGTTTGAGCGCTTCCCGATTGAACCGAGCCGACTCAACTTCGAGTTGACCGAGACCGTCGCCGCCCACCATTCTGACCGTGTGTTGACCCGAATCCTCGAACTCAAGGCGCTCGGCATCAAACTGTCGATCGATGACTTCGGGACGGGTTACAGCTCGCTCGCCTATCTCGTCCGTTATCCGATTGACGAGTTGAAGATTCCGCGCGAGTTCACGATGCAACTCGAAGAGAATCGTGAATACCAGACCGTCACCGCGACCATCGTCGCGATGGCAAGGCAACTCGGGATGGCGCTCGTCGCCGAAGGGGTCGAAACGGAGTATCAAGAGAACTTTTTGCGAAAGATTGGCTGTGACTCGATGCAAGGGTATCGCTATGCGAAGCCGATGCCGCTCGATGAGTTTGTCATCTATTATATGAAACAAACGATGTAACGAAAATGCCTCGAACCGGGTACCGGTTCGAGGCATTCTGTCATTTCATCTCATAAATTTTGACTTCACCTGGTTTTAAGTCGACCCAGAGATCCCAATTTTCATCGAACGAGTGCTCGGCATACGGCCATGAAGTCGGCGAATAGACCATCTCGGCGAAACGGCTCGCGTTCCAGTTACGGCGGCGCACTCCGTCGAGCGGGACTTTCCCCTGCAGTGAATGATGCATACTCGTGTTGGCGACGACGAGGAGCGTCTCGTTCGTGTCCGGACGCAACCAGGCGAGCCCGATGAACGGCGCATCCATCTGTTGCATCGCGAGTGGTTCGAAATGACTCGGATTGACGAGCACATCCAACCAACGACGACGCACTTCGGCCACTTGATGCATGAGTTCAATCATCTCGTTCCGTTCCGGATGATCCCAGTGGAACTGGTACGCGTCGAAGAAGGCGAGTTTCCCAAAATAAGGATTGGTCGGGAACAGTTGATACGCCTCTTCCGGTCGGCAGTCGAGCCCCGTGTTCATCGGTTGTGTCTCATACAGTTCGAGCCCAGAGTTCGTCATCGGGACACCGTTCGGCACGAACCCGTTCAACACAGTGAGCAAGCGACTCGCTTGGCGTCCCCCGTCCCGAGTCGCCAGGCGGCGCGTATCGGCCGTCTCCCCGGCAGCGAATACCGGCAACGGCAAGAAGCGTGAATCATAAATGAATTGGTGCGTCTCATGTGTATCAAAGCGAGGCTCTTTATAGAACCCGTAGCCGATAATCATGTTGTAGCCGGCTTCTTTCGCCGCCCACGCCCCAATCTCGATCAACTCTTCGGCGATGAAGCTGAAGTTGGCGTCAAGTGCGCGTGGCTGTTGAAGGATTCGTTGCGCCAAATCGACCGGCAAGGCATGACCCATGTCGATGCGGGCCCCATCGATTCCATATTCGCGCTGGTAGTGCGGAATGATATCGGCGAGCATCGCCCATAGCGGTTCGTTGATTTGATCGCCTCGGAATTGATTCGACTTGATTGAATCGAACAGGATGTACGGTGCCAAGTTCGCCTCACTGACATAAGGTGCCGCCGCTGTCGGGTGATCGAGGAAGAGACGGAAATACGTCACGTCCGACCATGGCGGTTGCGGGTCATTGATACAATCCGAGAAAGCTGGAGCAGTCGTCAAGCCGAACTCGCGCTCGATGACGGCGAGCAAATTCTCTTGCGGATGCTCGAGCAAGTACGCCTTCACCGTCTCCCACTTGTCCGCATCGACGAGGTTTGGTGCCATCGAGAAGCGACGCAAATGCGCCCACACGTCTTCCGACCCATAAATCATCGGTAAAAAGGCGTGCTCTGGTTTTACGTTCTCTCCAATGCCCGGCACGTGCGGTGGATGATAGTAATCGAGTTCCGTCACCGGAATCCAATAAAACCATTCGGGATTTTCTAAAATGAGCCGGTTGTCACGGGCACATGTGCGCGGGATGACATCGATGACGACACGAATCCCGACCATATGACATGCCTCGACGAACGCTGCGAACTCTTCTTCGACCGTCAAGCCGTCTCCGGTCAACGTCTCTTTCAATTCTTTATCGATTCCGAAAAAGTCTTGCACGGCATAAGGAGAACCAAACTCGCCTTTTTTATTTTTATGACTGTGTTGCGAGATCGGCAATAAGAACAACGTATCGATTCCCATGTATAACAGGTGCGGGATCAGCCGCGAGCGTTTTGACGAACGTTCCCGTATCCTTCATCCCAACCGAGTTCTCCATCTCGACATAACCTGACCCGTCATGGTCCCATGATGTCGAGGTCCGGACTTGCATCGAGTAGACCGAGGCGCGTTTGATCCAATCGCCACCCGTTTGAAGGTATCCGTCCGCTTGAGCGACCGATTGATGGTAATCTCGTCCGTCGACCGCATGCGGGAGAATCGATTTTTCAATCGTCTCGATTAAAAAATCGTAAGGATTGACCCGTTCGACACCATCTCGAACCGGCTCTGAAGGGAATTGCAGGCGGTTCCACAAGGTCGGAATTTCGTATTGCATGTTCGTTCGTTTTTCTTTCAAGACCTGGTGCAACTTGTGTAACGATGAGTTCTCTGGCATGTGTATTCTCCTTATGAATGAAATCGTTCCTCGCTTCATTGTAAACGATAACAAGAAACGCTTTACTATATATTTATACCTTTACCCGATATTTTCCTTTTCCAAAAAAATATTTTGCGACAAAATCGGTAAATCATGTACGATTGTATAGAAGGAGGGATGACCGTGTCCCAACAGAAATGGCTGACCTTACTGATCTTGTTATCACTTTTATCCGCTCTCATCCTCGGTGGTTTCGCGTTTCAACTTCGCGAGACGAGACATCAACTCGAGGCGATCCATAGTCAACGCCTCGATTCCTATGATGCCATCGAAGAAATCATGTATTTTAATATCGAACGGGCCAACGCTATTCGCGGGTTGCTCGCCTATAAGGATCGACGTTTTTTAGAGTCGTATTACAGTATGTCCCAGCAAGCTGAAGAGTTGAAGACGTCAATCACGAACGATCCACGCACACCGAGCTCGCTAATCGATTTACTTTACCGTGATGGGATATGGGAGCAAGGCGCCACCCAAGTGCTCGTTTTTTACGAACGCGGCGACATCGAGGCCGCGACCGAGCTCGCCGAGACGATGACCGACCAACGTCAAACGATTCTCGAGGACTTGCGCGCCTTGAAGAAAATGCAGTATGAAGACATCCGCAAACAACTCGTCGCGACCGAGAATCAAATCGATACGTTGATTCAAGCCCTCACTTCGATTGCCATTTTGCTCATCGCCACATTGCTTGTTTTGTCATTCCTCATCTTCAAAACACGAAAAAAAGACCGTCTCCAATGAGACGATCCCTCGACCTCATTTTCCATGGTGAGGTCTTTTTATTTGGAATGAATGAGACGTGCGGCGTTCCCGATGGCGAGCAAAGCAACCCCGACGTCGGCAAACACGGCCTCCCACATCGAAGCGAGTCCAAACAGACCGAGCAAGAGGAAGAGCGCCTTCATCCCGAACGCGAACGTGATGTTTTGCCAAACGATCCGTCGCGTCCGCCTGCTTAGTTCAATCGCTTCCACGACGTCTCGCGGAGCGTCATTCATGAGCACGAGGTCGGCTGCCGTGACGGCGGCATCACTCCCGACGCCACCCATCACGAGTCCGACATCGGCCCGTGCGAGCGCTGCCGCATCATTCAGCCCGTCACCAACAAAGGCGACCTTTCCGGTTTCAGCCAATCTCTCGATTTCTGCGACTTTTTGATGCGGCAGTAGCTCACTCCTTACTTCATCAATCCCAATCGCTGAACCGACGGCTACCGCGACTTTTTGCCGGTCCCCGGTCAACATGACCGTCTGATACCCATAGCGTTTCAAAGCTTGAATCGTGTCTTTTGCATCTGGCTTCACTTGGTCTCTCAACTCGATTCGTCCGAGCCAGCGGTCATTTTTGACGATATGGACGATCGTCCCCGATGTCTCCGCTGGAATCGGATAACCCAATTTTTGAACATAGCGGGCACTGCCGACGTAAATGCGATCTTCCCCATCTATCGCCATCAATCCGTATCCCGGTTCTTCTTTAATCATCGTGAATGGTAGGACCGGACCCGCATGCTCGACGATTGCTTTCGCGAGCGGATGCGTCGACGCCATCTCAACACGGGCGGCTAAGCGGAGCAGCTCGTCTATCGTCAACTCTCCGTTCGTCGCGACATCGGTCACTTCAAAGCGGCCGGTCGTGAGCGTGCCGGTCTTGTCGAACACGACCGTATCGACTTCGGCGAGCACATCTAAATACTCGCCGCCCTTCACTAGGATGCCCCGCCGTGAACCTGCTCCGATTCCACCGAAATAACCGAGCGGAATCGAGATCACCAAGGCACACGGACAACTGATGACGAGGAATATCAAGGCCCGGTATACCCATTCCTCGAGATTCCCGACAAACAGCGGCGGCACAAAAGCGACGACCGCCGCGAGAACGACGACGACCGGTGTGTACACCTTCGCCAACCGTGTGATCATCTGTTCTGTTTTCGCCTTGTTCATGCTCGCTTGCTCGACAAGGGCGATCATTTTTTGCAGACTCGATTCAGCGGCCGGGCGTTCGACTCGTACTTCGAGCCGCCCGTCAAGGTTGACCATACCCGCAAGGACGTCTTCCTCGGGACCAATCGGACGCGGTAGCGACTCGCCTGTCAGCGACGCCGTATCCAATGAGCTCGAGCCGCGTAGCACATGGCCGTCCATCGGGACCTGTTCGCCAGCTCGAACGATGATGATGCTACCAACCACTACCTCTTCAGGACGTTTCTCTACTTCCCGTCCGTCCTCGAACACGCGCGCAATCGTCGGCTTCATGTTCAACAACGATTGAATCGACCGACGTGAGGCATGGACGGCCCGTGCCTGGAAGTATTCACCGAGCTGGTAGAACAGCATGACGGCCACCGCTTCCGGATACTCCCTAATCGCAATCGCGCCGACCGTCGCAATCGTCATTAAAAATTTTTCATCAAACCATTCTCGGTGCCATATGTTACGAAAGGCGGCATAGACGACGTCATAGCCCGCGACCGCGTAAGCGATAACGTATACGACAAGCGAATCGGTATACAGACCGGCGAGCAAGAGTACGAACGCCACTCCAAACCGCCATAGCAAGCGACTCGACATCGGTACTTCCGTCTCGTCTTTGACGAAGTGTGCCCCTGGTTCAATTCGGCCCATCGTCGCTTCGATGGAACGGAGCGCCTCCGCGTGATCCTTCGAATCATTCCATTCAATAATCATTCGACTTGTTGCAAAATCAATCTGACAGGTTGCGACGCTGTCCTCTCCCGTCACGCTTTTCTCGATTTTGGCGGCACAGTTCGTACATGTGATCCCCTCGACAGGCAATACATCACGCTTCATAAATTTCGCCCCTTTACATTCAAACGTTCATTTGAATATATCGTAACGTTGTCAGCGAACAATTACAACCGTAAAAAAGAGCCGACTAGAATTCCAGTTGGCTCTCGTCACGCATCAGGTTGCGCATCAATTTGTTCGGCACTGTGGGCCATCGCGATTTCGACGAGGAGCCGGACGTGGTCATCGTCTAGTGAGTAATAGACGACTTTTCCATCTTTGCGATATTTGACGAGCCCTTGCTCGAGCAACGTCCGTAAGTGATGCGAAGCTGTGGCGTTCGAATGTCCGATCACGGCCGCCACGTCACAGACGCATAGCTCCGCTTCGAGCGTGAGCACGTATAGCACTTTGAGCCGGGTCGGGTCGGCGAAAGCTTTGAATAATCGACTGACCCGTGTCGCATCAAGGTCGGTCAACGCTTGTTGTAATACCGCGACATCTTCGTTTTGAATGGCAATCGTTTCGCATTGGGGTACTTTCATCCATCTCACCTCATTTTTTATACTTTCATTTTAGCAAATTCTCTTTTATAAATCTGTTATATATTATTATTGACTTTATTAATACTGTTATAATACAATGGAACCAACTTAACAGCTACGTTACTTAAATAAAGGGGGCAGTTACAATGAATGAATGGGCAAGCCGACTTGAATCTTCCGTCGAGTTTTATCGGAAGTTACCAGACAAGACGTGTCAAGAGTGCGGGAAACAAATGGATGAGCAGTGCGAGTCTTACGAGAACACGTGCCCATCTTGTGCTGAAAAACTCCAGCTTAGTGAATAAAACAATCCCTCGGAAACGTGTTCCGAGGGATTTGTCATGCCAGATGATAACCGAGATAAGCCGCAACCAGACCGAGCACGTAGGTCGCCAGCAAGTACATCCCGAAGCGAATCCAGTCTTTGGCGACGAACCGCATCACTTCGAGCTTGAACGTCGAGAACGTCGTGAACGAGCCAAGAAAGCCGACACCGAGTCCGAGCACAATTTTGTAATCGACCGTCATGTTGACTAAATAGCCGAGCAAGAAAGAACCTGATACGTTAACAAAGAGCGTGGCCCACGGAAAAACAGATGTCGACCACTTTTTGACAAGCTGCCCGATGCCGAAACGG
This sequence comes from Exiguobacterium aurantiacum, assembly GCF_024362205.1. Classification (GTDB taxonomy): domain Bacteria; phylum Bacillota; class Bacilli; order Exiguobacteriales; family Exiguobacteriaceae; genus Exiguobacterium; species Exiguobacterium aurantiacum_B. Next base: position 2,488,808 of record NZ_CP101462.1, read on the forward strand.
GCCATCGCTCCGAAGAAAGCACCGACCATCACCACAATGAGGTCCATCATGATTCCCCCTCTCTGCTTGTGAACCGACGGAAGCGCCTGTTGCCCAACTTGTATCCCATCCACGAACTAAACAAGCCAAGGAAGATGCTTAATGTCACATAAAAGAGTGCTCCCATCAGATTGCCTGTTTCAATCATAACAATTGTTTCGACGCTAAATGTCGAGAACGTTGTGAACGAACCGATGAATCCTGTACCGAGTGCCGTGACGACAGTCGGTGAGAATCGCTCTGTTCGAAATAGGAAGTGTGTCAGCCATCCAAGTAAAAAACTGCCAATCAAATTGACCGCAAGCGTTGGAAACGGGAAACTCCCCCCATAGAAATTATGGATCCCAACGCCGATTTCATAACGAACCAGTGCTCCAAGCGCACCGGCCAATCCGACATAAACATAAAGCATATCCTTTCCTCCCTAACGAAAACACCTGCCGAGCAGAGAAGGCAGGTGTCGGATTGCTTCTTAAATTATAACAAATTGCGTGACGTTACGAAATAGCTGCTGGTGCGAACACGGCCGAGATGGCCTCGAACGCCTCATCGAGCTCCTCTTTTGTGATGACGAGTGGTGGAGCCAAGCGAATTACCGTCTCGTGCGTCTCTTTGCAGAGCAGCCCGCGCTCTTTGAGCGCCTCACAATAAGGTCGGGCCGCTTCTGTCAATTCAATCCCGATGAACAGACCTCGTCCACGTACATCTTTGATGAGCGGATTGTCAATCGACTTCAACCGGTCCATGAAGTATGTTCCGAGCTCAAGTGAACGCTGTGGCAACTGCTCTTCTTCTAACACTTCGAGCGACGCGATCGAGACAGCTGCCGCGAGCGGGTTCCCGCCGAACGTCGACCCATGTGACCCTGGATTGAATACGCTCAAGACGTTTTCGTTGGCCGCGACACACGATACTGGGAACACGCCACCCCCGAGCGCTTTACCGAGAATATACATATCCGGCTCTACCTCTTCCCATTCGATGGCGAACCATTTGCCCGAGCGGCCGAGGCCCGATTGAATCTCATCGGCCACAAATAACACATTATGCTGCTGGCACAGCTCGCTGGCACGTTTCAAGTAACCGGCCGGCGGAATGATGATTCCGGCCTCGCCTTGAATCGGCTCGACGATGAACGCGGCCGTATTTTTCGTGATGGCGGACTCGAACGCATCGATGTCCCCGTATGGAACGACCTTAAACCCTGGCAGTAACGGGCCAAATCCGCGTTGGTATTCCGCTTCCGTTGACATCGATACAGCTGCCATCGTCCGTCCGTGGAAGTTGCCCGAACAGACGATGATCTCCGCCTGGCCTGGAATTTGTTTCACTTCATAAGCCCAGCGACGCGACGCTTTGACTGCCGTCTCGACCGCTTCTGCTCCCGTGTTCATCGGTAACACCATCTGTTTGTTTGTAAGCGCTACCACTTTTTTGTAAAAACGACCGAGCTGATCATTGTAAAATGCACGTGACGTCAACGTGATTTTATCCGCCTGATCCTTCAGCGCTTGGATGATTTTTGGATGGCAATGCCCTTGGTTGACCGCCGAATACGCGCTTAACATATCCATGTAGCGGTTCCCTTCTGGGTCCGTCACCCAGATCCCCTTCGCTTCCGAGATGACGATTGGAAGTGGATGATAGTTGTGCGCCCCGAACTTCTCTGTCAATTCAATCACTTCTTGTGTCTTTGACATTTGATTTCCCCCTTATCAAAAAAACTATCTTACACCTTCAGTATATGATGACCGTCTTTCTTTTGACAACGACCAACTTGCCCATTCCTCGGGTTGGGAAAATAAGGTACACTGAACGTAGAGTACGATTCATTTGATGTAGATTGGAGGAAATGCTGTGGCTTCATTGCGCGATTTGCCGATTGACGAGTTCATCGATGCTTTATCTGTCCCATGCTGTTACATCAACCTCGACGGCAACGTCCTTCTTTGGAACGAACATGCGGAAACGCTCTTCGGATGGGAACGGGACGAGGTCCTTAACCAGCCGCTCCCGGTCGTCCAGCACTTAGAGCACACGCTCGAGACGTGGTCGCCACTGCTCCTTCAATATCCGTTCTCGACGACGGCGATGACGCCGTTCACACATAAAAACGGTTCGGTCGTCTATGCGACCGCCTATTTGCAGTCTTTTTCCATCAATGATTACACCGGCTATTTTTTAGCCTTTTTACCGAAAGAGTTTAGTCCGCTCATCAGTACGGAACAGTTCAATCTGCTTCACCACTTTCAAGCGATGATCGAGCAGTCGACTTATTACTTGGCTGCGAACGCGTACGGGGAAATCACCGAAATCAACCCGCTGTTATGCGGGTTGATTGGGGCACCCGATCATCAATTTATCGGTCGTAGTTGGTTCGAGCTCATCCATCCGTCGTTCGAGAATGACCCGATCGCCGAGGACGTGCTTCAAGCGCTTACGACTGACCGCATTTGGAACGGCGAGATGCCCATCCGCTCGGAACGGCATGCTGCGAACACGTGCTGGCTCAATTTGACGGTCGTCCCAATCTTGAGCGAAGAGGGCGAAGTCGTGCAATATACCGCCTTCGGATTTGATGTCTCAGATAAAAAAAGACTCGAACAAGAGGTCAACTATCTCGCTTACCATAACGATTTGACCGGGCTCTTAAACAAGAAAGGATGGCTTCGTCAATATGCCCACGTATTGACGGATGCCGATCAAACAGACGGTTTGGTTCATGTCGCTTTGTTCGACATCGATCGCTTCAAAATCATCAACGAATCGTTCGGCTCCCGTGTCGGCAACGAACTGCTCATCCAAATCAAGGACCGGGCCAAACAGTTCATGCCCGAGACGAGCGTCATGTTCCATCCGTCGGGCGGTTTGTTCGGTCTGCTGTTCTTTGAAGAGTCGAAAGAGGAAGTGTTTCAGTTGTTGCGCCAACTGCAACATGAATTGCAACGCCCGTTCCGGATCTACCATCATTCGATCATGGTGTCGATTTCCATCGGTTGCGTCTTCTATCCGTCGGCCACGTCTTCCTTAGATGAACTGTATACGCGCGCCGAGAGCGCCTTGTTCAAAGGAAAACGGATTGGTGTCGGGACGATCCAGTTCGTCACGAAAGATATGGACGACGCGTTCTCACGTCAAATCCATATCGAAAAAGCGCTTTATCAAGCGCTCGAAGAAAAACACTTCTATTTAGAATATCAACCAAAGTATGAGTTGAAAACTGACACGCTCATCGGGTTTGAGGCGCTTCTCCGTTGGCATCACGATGAACTCGGTCAAATCCCGCCGTCGGAGTTCATCCCGCTCGCCGAGGAGATGGCACTCATTGTCCCGATCAACAACTGGGTCATCCTCGAAGCGGCCAAACAGTTGAAAGCATGGCAACGACTCGTCGATTATCCACTGTCGATGGCTGTCAACATCTCACCGAACCAATTCCGGAGCGATAGCTTCATCAATACGCTCCGAAACATCAAGCAACAACTCAATCTAAACCCGTCCGACATCATTCTCGAGATTACGGAAAGTCTCGTCATGCAACAGACCGATGAAATCATTGCCCGGATGAACCAAATCAAACGGCTCGACTATCGCCTATCGATTGACGACTTCGGGACCGGCTTCTCGTCGCTACAATATTTGAAGTCGTTCCCGGTCGACGAACTGAAAATCGATAAAGTCTTTTTAGACGACTGGCTCGCGTCGAGGTCACACTTGCTCGATGTCATCGTCCATCTTGGGAAGAGCTTGCACTTGCACGTCGTGGCCGAAGGCGTCGAGGACCAGGAGATGCTCGACCACTTGAGGCAAACCGACTGTGACTCGTTCCAAGGGTTCTTGTACGCCAAACCGATGCCTCCAATCGAAGTCGTGCGTTTGTTGACGGGCGAACGACAATAAAAAATCATCGGATGTCGAGAGACATCCGATGATTTTTTTTTAAAGGCTGATGGTCGCTGTCCATAGTCCATAGACACCGTACGTTGCTGCCAACAGGATGACGACCGCAATCATATATTGCAGGCGGCTCAGGAACGGCCGGCCCTGTTCGCGTTCGGCCAGCATGAAGACGAACACGCCCGGCGCGTATAGGATCATGGCGATGAGCATATATTCGACCCCTGACGCGTAGAGGAGCCAACCTGCGTAAACGGTCGCGATGCCCGACATGACGAGCATCGAGCGCGCCCCTGTGCGTCGTGCCTCTTTCCAGCCGAACAAGGCGGAAAACAAATACGGGACGAGCGCCGCGATCCCGGCGATGCTCGACAGCACCAAATATGTCTGTTCGGAGAACAAGGCGATGATGGTGACGAGTTGCGTGAAGACTTGCGTGATAAACAAGGCGCTCACCGGCGTCTCATTTCGATTAAGCCGATTGAACACTTTCGGGAACACGCCGTCGCGACTGGCAACATATGAAATCTCTGTCGCGAGAATCGTCCACCCGAGCAACGCACCTGAGAGCGAGACGAGGAGTCCGATATTGATGATGGTCGCACCGACCGGCCCGACGACGGCCTCGAGCACGTACGCCATCGACGGTTCCGAGAGCGACGCGAGTTGTTCTTGCGTCATCACCCCGAACGACAAGATCGAGATCATCATGTAAATGACGAGCGTCCCGACAAGTCCGATCACTGTCGCACGACCGACGTCCCGTTTATGGCGGGCGCGTGATGACAAGACGACTGCCCCTTCAATCCCGACGAACGCCCAAAGCGTGACGAGCATCGTCGACTTCACTTGCGGGAATACTTGTGACCAGCTGAATCCGGATTGACCCCAAAAGTCGATTTGGAACGTATCGATTCGAAACGCAAATAAGATGAGGACAATAAATAAAAAGATTGGGACGAGCTTGGCGATCGTCGTGACAATATTCAACAGCGCCGCTTCTCTCATCCCGCGCGAGATAATCCAAAACAGCCCCCAAATGACGACTGCACTCATGAGTAAGCGGAACGTCCGATGTTCTGACGAAAATATCGGAAAGAAGTAGCTGAGTGTGCTGAAGATTAACGTGATGTTCGCCACTGTCCCGATCCACGCCGACATCCAGTAGCCCCATCCGCTATTGAATCCGACAAATTTGCCGAAGCCTTCTTTCGCGTAGGCATAAATCCCACCTTCAAGTTCAGGACGCGTATTGGCTAAAAATTGAAACACGAACGCGAGCATGACCATCCCGATGCCGGTAATCGTCCATCCGATCAAGACCGAACCGACCCCTGCACCTTGTGCCATCGCTCCCGGTAAATTAAATGCGCCTCCGCCGATCATCGTTCCGACGACCATGGCAGCGAGCCCAAAAAAGCCGATTCCGGCTGACTGTGACTTCATTCAAAACCCTCCAAAGCAAGTTGACGTCTGACGAATAACTATTCATCAATAATGTATAATCATTCGACGATTTCCTTATTCTACTGAAACCAAAGGCGTTTAGATAGGTATTTCACTAATGTTTATATTTTCGAATAATTTAAAAAATTTTATTGCGCATTCATCTTGTTTGTAGTTTAATTGCAATATATTCGAAACAATCAGAATTTTCGGGAGGTAACACAATGCGCAACAAAAAATGGTTAGCTTTATCGGGTGTCGCCTTGCTTGCAACAGCAGCATGTGGCGGCGGAGAAGACGCAACGGATTCATCTGACGGCTCTTCATCAAGTGATGCGAAAAAAGAAATCACGCTCGTCTCGGCGACGGATTTGCCACAGCTCGATCCGACGCTCACAACGGACTCGACGTCAATCATCGTGACGAACAACGTCTTCGAGGGACTGTATCGTCTTGACGAGAACAACCAACCGGTACCGGGAATTGCTGAAGACGTAGAAATTTCAGAAGACGGACTTACATACACCTTCAAATTGCGTGACGCGAACTGGTCAGACGGTTCACCGGTCACAGCTGAAGATTTCGTCTACTCATGGAAACGCGCCCTCAACCCTGAGACAGGTGCAGAGTACGCGTATATCCTTCAAGACTTGAAAAACGCCAACAAGATTCTTGCGGGCGAAGAAGAACTCGATACACTCGGCGCGAAAGCGGTCGATGAGAAAACACTCGAAGTTCAATTGGAGGCACCTGCCCCTTACTTCCTCGGGTTGACAGGATTCCCGACGTACATGCCACAAAAGCAAGAATTCGTCGAAGAGCAAGGCGAGTCGTTCGCGACAGCCGTCGATAAGACGCTCTACAACGGACCATACGTGTTAGACAGCTGGCAAGACAATGAAGGCTGGGTCTATAAAAAGAACCCGGACTACTGGGATGCTGAAAACGTCAAGATGGAGACAATCAACGTCAAAGTCGTCAAAGAAGTCGCGACAGGCGTCAACTTGTTCGAGTCGGGCGAAGTCGATTACACGCTCTTGTCATCTGAATTCGTGCCACAGTTCCAGGACAGTGATGAGTTCAAGACACGTGCCGACGCACGAATCAACTTCCTTCGTTTCAACCAGAAGAACGAATCGCTCCAAAACGTCAACATTCGTGAAGCACTCGCAAAAGGCTTCGATAAGCAAGGCGTCACGGACGTCATCTTGACGGACGGTTCACAACCGGCCAACTTTATCGTCGCGAAAGACTTCACGTTCACAGAAGACGGAGCTGACTTCCGCGAGAAGTATCCGGACCTTCAAAGCTATAACGTCGACGAAGCGAAAGCCGCATGGGAGAAAGGTCTTGCCGAACTCGGTGTCGAGACGGTCGAGCTCGAGTTCCTCTCACGTGATGAAGAAGCGTTCAAGAAAGTCAACGAGTACATCAAAGGTGAGCTCGAGAAGAACCTTCCTGGCCTCACACTTAACATCAAGCAACAGCCGTTCAAAAACTTCCTTGAACTTGAAGGCGCTGGCGACTATGATGTCTCCGCTGCTGGTTGGGGCCCTGACTATCAAGATCCAATGACGTACCTCGACATGTGGGTCACAGACGGTCCGTTCAACCGGATGGCTTACTCGAATGACGAGTACGACAAGTTGATTCAAGGCGCGAAACAAGAAGCTGACCAAATGAAACGTTGGGAAGCGATGCAAGAAGCCGAACGCATCTTGCTCGAAGATGATTTCGCGATTGCACCGATCTACCAAAAAGGTGAAGCTTACCTTGAGCGTTCAAACATCGAAAACATGTACCGCCACCCGTTCGGAGCTGACGCTAGCTTCAAGTGGTTGGACGTCAACTAATCAATAAACCCTGCCGCAGGAGCGGCAGGGTTTATTTGTGCGTCGACACTTGTGACAAGACATAACAAGAGGCGCGCCACGAATGATGGCACGCCTCCAATTTAGATGATTACGCTTCACGTTCAGCGCGAATTTCGGCTGGAACACGTCCACGTTTAGAAATGATTTGAGCGATGACAAGCAATACGATGAATGTCGCGAATGCCGAGAAGAATCCGACCCACATCGAGCCTGTAATCCCGAGCACCAAATATCCGATCGCTGACACCCCAGCCGCAATCAACGCGTATGGAAGTTGTGTCAACACGTGGTCGATATGGTGCGATCCGGCACCGGTCGAGCTGAGAATCGTCGTATCCGAGATTGGTGAACAGTGGTCACCGAACACCGCTCCGGCGAGTACCGCCGCGAGTGTCGGGAGCAACAGTTCCGGATCGACGGCCATAATCAAGTCAGCCCCGATTGGGAGCATGAGACCGAACGTCCCCCAGCTCGTCCCTGTCGAGAACGCCATGAGACCGGCGATTGCGAACAAGATGAGCGGCAAGTAAGACGCCGCAATCGAATCTGTGACGAAACTTGCCAAGTAATCACCCGTTCTCATATCCCCGATGACGGCAATGATCGTCCAGGCAAAGAGCAAGATGAGGACGGCTGGCCACATGGCACGGATACCGGCCCATGTCGCATGACCGTAGTCTTTTGCAGGAATCTTGCGACCAATCAAGAGTAAGAGCGCCACGAGCAAACTGATGACAGCACCGGTCACGAGTGACCGTGTCACGTCCGTTGACTCAAAAGCACCGAGAAGCGAGAAGCTTTGACCATCAGCTGCGAGCGCTTGGCCGCCTGTATACAGCATGGCCGAGACCGTAGCGATGATCAAGACGATGATTGGGACAATCAAGTCGCGGACTTTCCCGCCATCGTGTTCTTTAATGTCTTCACTCATCCCCATCGGTGCACCTTTCGATGAATCGTAGAGCTCGCCTTGAAGGGCGCGTAGCTCGTGCGTACGCATCGGTCCGATGGCGAGTCCCGTGTAAGCGACGTACGCCGTCAACATAAGCGCGAAGATGGCGTAAAAGTTCATCGGAATCATTTGAACGAATGCTGAGAGTGACGAATAACTGTCGATTGAGTATTTTGCCAAGATTCCCGCGATGAGCGCGATGATGTATGCTCCCCAACTCGAGAGCGGGCTGATGACACAGACCGGTGCAGCCGTCGAGTCAATCGTATAAGCGAGTTTCGCGCGCGATACTTTTTTCCGGTCCGTGAGCGGTCGGCTGATGTTCCCGACGGCAAGACTGTTGAAATAGTCATCGATGAAAATCAAAATCCCAAGTCCGAACGAGACGAGGCGAGCGCCACGAGCCGTCTTGACGTTAGAGGCCGCCCATTCTCCGAACGCACGGGCCCCGCCCGACGTTTGGATGATTGACGACAAAATCCCAAGCAAGAGCAAGAACGCGATCAACAGCACGTTCCATTCATTGATGGCCCCATCCGCCCAAAATAAGGCGATGATGTTTGACCATAAATATTGAATCGATTCGAGCGGGTTGAAATTGTGGAGCAATAAGACTCCTGCGATAATCCCGACACCGAGTGACGGAATGACTTTCCGTGTTGTAATGGCCATAATAATGGCGAGTAAAGCCGGTACGAGTGACAGTACCGAAGTTGAATAATCTACCATGCTGATTTCCTCCTCTTCTGTTTGAGATGAGGCCCCCCTATGCTTAAAAAAACGCAAAGCGAGGGCATCGGCAACAAAGCCGACACCCTCGCTGGATGTTCCGTCTTTCTTAGCCGACTTGGAGCGCTCCATACGTAAATATGTATGGCAGTCTGACGGGTATTTCCCGTCAGCCCAGCACAAAGTCAGAGACATGACTTTACACTTCGGCGATCTTGCCTTTCTGTAGTCTTCACCGTTGTCATCCTCGGACTACTTACTCATCAGCATCGCACCTCTACCTCATCGATAGCACGAATATTCATTTAAAGTTACGTCTAAATTATCATAGGTCATAGTGACTAATCAATAGTTTTTTTCATCTCGGATGATTTGTTTTAATACAGCGAGTGCAGCTTGATCGTCAGACTCGACCGCTTTAAAGAAATCACTAAAGAAATGATACAAGACGAATCGTTCAGCGTGTGACGATGTATGGTCTTTAATCGTCAGTAAGACGAGATGACGCAACCGTCGTTTCGTCCGCGTCTCGTCAGGCAATTCTTCACATCGATCTTGGAAGGCACGATATACAGAATTGATCAAATCCTCATGTTCATCATACGACCGGTTGTAAGCAACTTGTTCCATCTGTGATATCCCCCCTTTCCATATTTACCGATGAAACTTGTCGTAACTATACCAACTTAAACAAGAGCGTTCAATCGTTTCGGGTCGTTCTTAACAAAAATCATACGTTAGACTGACTTACGACTCGATGAATGAGAACGTCGTCACATCGAATAGTCCCATATCGGTCAACTTCAAATCCGGGATGACCGGGAGCGCGAGGAACGACATCGTCAAATAAGGGTTAAAGTGCCGATGTGCCCCGACGACGTCGAGCGCGTCATTCAACTGTTCGAGCACGTCCGCAACTTCTCCGTACGGGCGTTTCGTCATGAGTCCCCCAATTTCGAGCGGTAAAACGGCGAGCACCTTACCATCCGCGACCGCGACGACTCCACCGCCAACTTTTTCAAGTATTTCGGCAGCGAGCAACATGTCATCCGGGCTCACGCCGGCGATGACGAGGTTGTGGCTATCATGGGCAACCGTCGCCGCGAGCGCACCTCGCTTCAAGCCGAAGCCCGTCACCGGAGCGAGGGCCATGTGACCGGTCCCGTGATGACGTTCGATGACGGCAAGCGTAGCGATGTCTTGGGCGAGGTCGGCACCGGACGCGTCAGGTGTGAAGATGAGACGCTCCCGCTTCGTCAATAGACTGTTCGGTAACACTTGAATCACATCGACCGCTTCTTCCTTCACAGCTAAGCGGAACGAGTCCACCGTCAAATCCGGCAGTTTGAGCTCCCCTTTCATCGGTTTCGGCACTTCAATCCCTTCAGCCTCGAACGTCGCCTTGCCTTCTTTGGCGACGACTTCCCCGTTCACGTAGACGGATTCGATTTTCACCGATTGGACGTCTGACAAGATGACAAAGTTCGCTCGTTTGCCCGGGGCGATGGCCCCCACATCTTTTAGTCCGTACGCCTCTGCCGCGTGCAGACTGGCGACGGCGTAGGCCGTCTCTGGTTTGACACCTTGTTTGATCGCCATGCGGATATTGTAATCGATCCCACCTTCGGCCACGAGGTCGTCCAAGTGTTTATCGTCCGTACAGAACAAGAAGCGGTGGGCGTTGCTCTCGGTGATGGCCCGGCTGACTTTTTCCACGTTCCGGGCGACCGATCCTTCTCGGATTTGAACGTAAAAGCCGCGACGCACCCGTTCGAGTGCTTCTTCGGCCGTCGTGCACTCATGGTCGGTCATGATGCCCGCTGTACGGTAAACGTTCAGCTGATCCGGACCAAGTCCCGAGGCATGACCGTCGACGACTTTTCCGACGTGTTCAGTTTGTGCGATCTTTTGGAGCATGTCCTCACTTCCAGACTCGACGGACGGGTAATCCATCACTTCGCCGAGACCGTGTACACCCGGGTCCCCTAAAAATGGTGCCAAGTCCTCGGCGTATAACTTCGCCCCTGCGTGCTCGAACGGCGTCGCTGGCACACAGCTCGGAAGCATCATCCGCACGTCGAGCGGCAACCCTTTGGCGTCGGCGAGCATATATTCGATGCCGAGCGCCCCGTTCACGTTGGCAATCTCATGCGGGTCGGCGATGACCGTCGTCACTCCGAGCGGAAGTACGGCTTTGGCAAACTCATGCGGTGGGACCATCGACGACTCGATATGGACGTGGGCGTCGATGAACGACGGCGCGAGCGTCCAGGACGGGTCATGGTATTCCGTCTCCCCTTCGTAGCCGTCCCCAATGCCCACAATATAGCCGGCGTCGATGGCGACGTCCGTGCGAATCGTCTCGCGACTGTAGACGTCGATGACCGCCACATCTTTAAAGACGACCGCTGCTTTCTTTTTCTTCGCCGCGATGTCGATCAAATGTTGTTTCTCCATCTGTCTGTCTCCTTTTTTCTCTACGTATTTTTACTATCTTAACAAGAATAATCTTTCCGGTGCAATTTCTTTTTCAACTTATGCGACAATGAAAGCATATCCGTTTGAAAGGGGTTACACATATGCAATACAAATTAGGAGAACTAATTCCACACGTCGACGAGACGGTTTTCATCGCACCAGGGGCCCACGTCATCGGTGATGTCACGATTGGCGCCCATTCCGGTGTCTGGTTCAACACGGTCATTCGAGGAGATGAAGGACCGATTCAAATCGGTTCGTACGTGAATATCCAAGACGGATCGATGGTCCATCAATATGAAGGATCCCCGACGATCATCCATGACCGCGTCTCGATTGGCCATATGGCGATGATTCACGGTTGCGAGATTGAAGAAGGCTGTCTCATCGGCATGCATGCGACCGTCCTCGACGGTGCCAAAATTGGTAAGGGTTCGTTCGTCGCGGCCGGCGCCCTCGTTACACCGAACATGCAAATCCCGGAAGGCGTTATGGTCATGGGTGTCCCAGCCAAAGTCGTCCGTCCGCTCAATGACGAGGATCGCTTCATCATGGAACGGACCGTCAACAAATACGCGAAGCGGGCTCAGCAGTACTTGGAGACGTGCGAACCAATGACATCCACACAAACTTTGTGAAAGCGTTTACAAGATTCATAAATTGTTAACGATTATCCCGATTTTTCTTCATGTTCCCCTTGTATACTGAGGATGTAGTCAAGCCGACGTGTCGAAAGGGGCCAATTGTATGTATCCAAACCATGCCGAACTCATGTTAGACTTGTACGCCTCGTCCGTTAACCCAAGCTATTGCCTTCATATCGAGGATTCGTTCGACGATACGCTGCAAGGCACACATCGAGAGGTTTGGGAACGATTGCAATCGGATAATACTAAAGAGGAAGAAACTAAAATTAAGGGAACGTGAACAAAATGATTCCAACGAATGTCATTCAAGACTGGCTCGCAAATAAATTAAAGAAATAAATCGTATACATCAAAAGCTCGAGCGGAGACTAAACTGGTCCCCACTCGAGCTTTTTTTATTCGAAGATTGTGAGGCAGCTGTCAATCGACTGGCGCCTTTTTAGCGGAGGCACGTCCTCGAACCGTCCGAGTTGGAGCAATCCGACGAACGTCTCCCCTTCTGCCCCAATCATTTCCTGTAACCTCGCATCTTCAAAGATGCCTCCGGTACGCCAGACGAGACCGATGTCCCGCTCACTACACAGTAAGTGGAAGTTCTGAATGAACGTCGCTGTCGCAAGTAACGCATCCTTCCGATCTTTCTCCGTCTCGAACGCCTTCGTCGTCACGTACACGCATGCGGCCGCGTTTCGAATTCGTCCCGAGATTTTCTCGCGTTTCGACTCGGGGCCGTCAGCAAACGCCGGTTCGAGCGCTTGAAGCAATACGTCTTTCCCATCTCCGTTGAACAAGTAAACGTTCCATGGTTCAACCTTATTATGAAACGGCGCATGATGGGCCGATGTCAATAACGAGTACAATTCTGACGTGTCGAGCGCACCTTCTGTGAACATGCGAATCGTCCGCCGCGATTCAATCAACTGTTGTCCTGCTGTCTTTTCCATTGAAGTCACTTCCCCCTCTATTCTCTCTCTCATCATAATTGAAAACATTTCTCATTTGAAGAAGAATGACTCCTAACAAAAAGAACGCATTCCTGAGTCAGGAATGCGTCCGTTCTATCATGTCGATTGTCCGACAATCTCACAGGCGACCAAGTCTTCAAGTGTCTGTCTGCGGACGACGAGACGATGTGTCCCGTCCTTCACGAAGACGACGGCTGGACGGAGCATCTGGTTATAGTTACTCGCCATCGAGAAATTATACGCCCCTGTCGCTTTGACAAGCAAGAGATCCCCGGCTTCGACCGGTGGGATGAGTGAACGGTTCGAGATGATATCGCCCGACTCACAGCACGCCCCGACGATTTTCGCCTCGAGCGTCTTCGCCTCATCCATCCGTGTCGCCGCGATGACGTCATACTCGGCGTCATAGAGGGCAGGACGAATGTTATCCGTCATGCCCCCGTCGACCGAGACGTACGTGCGGACACCACTCACTTCTTTCACCGTCCCGACTTCATAGAGCGTCGCACCGGCGTTAGCGACGAGCCAGCGGCCCGGTTCGATGCCGATTTTCGGGAGCGGCAAGCCGAAGCGGTTCACTTCCGCGACGAGCGTGTCCATCACTTGCGTCATCGTATCGGCGAAGTCGAGCGGGTCGTCCGACTCGAGATAGGCGACACCGAAGCCGCCACCGATATTCAAGACGTCGGCCGTATACCCTGTCTCTTGACGAATCGTCTCGATGAAAGCGACCATCGTCTTGACCGTATTGATGAACAACGTCGGTTCTTGAATCTGCGAGCCGACATGACAATGGATGCCTCGCAAGTGCAGACGTTCCGCTTGCAGCGTCGCCTTGATTGCTTCTAGATACGCATCGTCATGAGTCGGGAAGCCGAACTTCGTATCGACCCCACCCGTCTGAATCGCCTCGTGGGCGCCTCCGACGACTTGTGGGACGATGCGGAGCAAGACATCGACGTCTTCTACCCCTTGCTCAGCGGCCAGACCCGACAACAGCCCAATCTCACGCATGTTGTCGATGGTGAAATGAGTGATTCCGTTCTCGAGCGCGAACGTGATGTCCTGCACCGTCTTGTTCGATCCGTGGACGTGAATCCGGTCAGCCGGAACACCGGCGTGGAGCGCGACGAACATCTCGCCGCGCGAGACGACGTCGATGCTTAAGCCCGCTGCCATCACTTTATCGTATACGGCCGCAATCGACATCGCTTTCGATGCGTAGAGCGCGTACGTATTCGGATACTTGTCGAGGAACGCGTTCCGGACGAGGCCGAGACGACGCTCGAGTTCAGGCTCGCTCATGATATAGAGCGGTGTCCCGTACGTCGCTTGAAGTTCACGGACGGACACGCCTTCGATCATACAAACTGATTGGTTGGTGGTGTACATACATTGCCTCCTTCAAAGCGATGCGGGACACGCCATGAGCGTGCGCATAATTGTTCTGAGTTATTGGCGTGCCCGGTGCGGGTCACGTCATCGATTTTCGTGAGATGGCCGTACAGCTCCACGCGGTCTCCGACTTGAATCGTGTCATCGACGCGCAAGAAACTGTGGCTCATGAAGATGTTACTGATGAACGGATAGGCCCGTCCTTCGATGTGGGCCGGCAAGAAGCGCCGAGCCCGCATGAGTCCGTCGCCATAACCGACCGAGAGAACGGCGATGCGTTCATTCGTCTCGGCCGTGTAGCCCGTACCGTAACCGACGTGGGCACCGGCCTCGATGTCGTGCACGGCGACGACTTCCGTCTCCCAGCGAAACGCCGGGATGAGCCAATCGACCGGTTCGACCGAAGAGTAGCCATACAGGAAGATGCCGACACGCACGTGTGTGCAATGCCCGAGGCGCGGATCCGCTTGTAGTGTCGCGGCGCTGTTGGCCGCATGCACGATCTCGAACGTATGCCGTTCGATGAGACGATTCGACCAGTCGGCGAACCGTTCCACGTGCACGCTATGTTCGATTTCGGCGTTGTCGGCGTCAGCGAGCGGGAAATGAGTACATAACCCGACGAGGTCGAGCCCTTCGTCTTGGCAAAACGCGACGATGGCCAGCGCTTCTTTGAACGTCTTGGCACCGAAGCGGTTCATCCCGACGTCGAGCTTTAAATGAAGGCGGACCCCGTCGAGCTGGTCCCGTTGCGAGACGAGCCAGTCATAGGAACCGATGGCGACGTCAAGGTGGTCACGATGGACGGTTGCCCAGTCGTAGACCGGGTTCATGACGAGGACGCGCGCTTCCGGAGCTGATGCCCGGACCTCGCTCGCCTCGTCCAGCGTCGTCACCATGAAGTGACGCACCCCTTCTTCGTACAGTGTCGTCACAACTGGCTCCATCCCTAAGTTATAGGCGTTGTTTTTAACGACGGCGAACACCGGTCGGCCAAGCGCTTCAATCCGACGTTTGTTTTCGCGAATCGCATTCAAGTCAATTGTGACTCCCATACAAAAAACTCCTTTATTCTTTGACTCCAGCTTTGACGAACGTGATCCAATCGCGGTGTGTCGGAATTTGTCCCGTCACAGCCTCACGGTAACGCGCGAGCATGTTCGTCGCGACCGATTGGACGCCGCCGCCGATTGAGATGTTGTCGATTTCGATGACGCTCGTCACTTCAGCCGCCGTTCCCGTCAAGAAAATTTCATCTGCGACATATAGTTCGTCACGTCCGATGTGGCGCTCGATGACCTCGAACCCTTCCTCACGGGCAAGTTCGATCACCGTTTGACGCGTGATGCCGTCGAGCACCGAGCAATCGAGTGACGGTGTGAAAATTTTGTTTCCTTTGACGAGGAAGATGTTGGCGACGCTCGCCTCGCTGACGTTTCCGTTCATGTCGAGGGCGATCGCTTCGTCATACCCGTCGCGGACCGCTTCTCCTTTAAGGAGTTGCGAGTTCATATAGTTCGCCGCCGCTTTCGCTTGCATCGGCATCATCGTCGAAGAGACGCGACGATACGAGGCGACTTTCGCGCGGATGCCGACCGTCTTGCTGAAATATTCGCCGAGCGGCCAGCATGAGATCGCGACGTGTACTTTCGTTTCCTGCGTCGGCATGAGTGCCTGCCAAGGTGTGCCGAGGAAAACGAATGGGCGGATGTAACAAGCCTCGAAGCCGTTGCGTTCAATCAATTCGATTGTCGCTTGTTCGAGCTCATCAACCGTGTACGGCAAGTCGACGTGATAGTATGCACACGAACGAACGAGTCGCTCCAAGTGTTCACGGAGTCGGAAGATGGCCGGGCCTTCTTCTGTGTGGTATGCCCGAATCCCTTCGAAAAAGCCGCTACCGTAGTGAATCGCGTGTGTCATGATACTCGTGTTCGCGTCACTCGGCTCGATCCAAGCCCCGTCTTGCCACATCCATTGTCCATACTGTTCCATTTGTTCAACTCTCCCATTCATTGTTTATATTTTCTGTCTATTATACGTTACAGGGAGCGTAAGTCATCAACAAGTTGTGTTTTTTCTGCGGTTTTTTCATCTTTTTGCTTAATGACACGGGCTGGTGTGCCGGCGACGACGCTTCCGGCCGGGACGTCTTGTGTGACGACACTACCTGCTGCGACGACGGCATTTTCACCGACACGGACGCCTTCCAAGATGACGGCGTTCGCACCGACCATGACGCCATCTTCGATGATGACCGGGTCTTTTGAAGGTGGCTCAAGGACACCCGCCACGACGGCGCCGGCGCCAAGGTGGACGTTTTTCCCGAGCGTCCCGCGGGCACCGATGACCGCGTTCATGTCGACCATCGACCCGTCACCGATGACGGCACCGATGTTGACGACGGCACCCATCATGACGACGACGTTGTTCCCGATTTGGACGTGGTCCCGGATGAACGAGCCTGGCTCGATACGGGCATTCAACTTCGTCGTGTCGAGCATCGGCACGGCGCTGTTGCGGCGGTCGTACTCGAGATGCGTGTCCGTGATGACGGCAGCGTTCGCTTCAACGAAAGCAGCCGCACGTTCAGCCGTCGTGAGGAACAGTTTCGACTCGTCCGTTCCAAAGGCTTTGGCATCTTCGATAGTGAGACCGGCCAATTGACCGTTGACGTACAATTTGACTGGCGTTTCTTTCTTGGCATCTTTAATGTATTGCGCGATTTCATAAGCGTTTGTGAGTAACATGAGTGGCCTCCTCGTATAGGTTCGTTAAATTGTATAGTCCGGCTGGGCGGTCAAGAATCGTTGCCGCCGCAGCGAGTGCCCCGTTCGCGAAGACGCGTTTCGACAGGGCCGTGTGTTTCAATTCAAGCATTTCGTCGTCTCCGGCGAAGAGCACCGTGTGTTCCCCGAAGATTGTGCCGCCGCGTACCGAATGCATACCGAGTTCATCGGCTGCACGCGCTTCGCGGCGCGGTGTCCGGTCGTATACCGGTGTCACATCGCGTTTCGCCTCGATGGCACGGGCGAGCAGTTCCGCCGTTCCGCTCGGTGCGTCGACTTTCTTGCGGTGGTGCGCCTCAATCACTTCGATGTCATAACCGAGCGTGAGCGGGACGAGTTGGTCGAGCAATTGTTTTAATAGCGCGATCCCATATGACGTGTTATACGACTGGAAAATCGGAATCTCCTGAGACGCTGCTTCAATTTTAGCAAGCTCTGCTTCTGAGAACCCTGTCGTCGCGATGACGAGCGGAATCTGTTTGGCTTTCCCAAAAGCGAGCACGTCATCCAACAACGCCGGATTCGAGAAATCGATGACGACATCGACCTCGGCCTCGACGTCTTGTAGCGAGACGGGATGCTCCCCTCCGGCCGGTGAGACGATGGCCGTGACGTTCAAGTTTTGTGTCCGGGCGACTTCTTCGACGATCTGTCCCATCGCTCCGTATCCATGAATGAGTAAGTTCACTGTCTCACCTCATTGAACTGCTCCATCGCCGACAACAAGCGGGCCTCGGCCGTCGCGCTCATCGGGACGAGCGGGAGACGTGGTGCGCCGAACTCGAAGCCGCGCGCATTGAGTGCCGCTTTGACCGGAATCGGGTTCACTTCGGCGAACAATTCGTCGATGACCGGGAGCAGTCGGAGCTGCCAGCGGCGTGCCGTCTCCAAGTCTCCGGCGAGGAGCGCTTCGGCCAAGGCGACCGTCGCACCCGGATAGACGTTTGAGAGCACGGAGACGACACCTTGCGCGCCCCACGCCATATAAGGAAGAATTTGATCGTCGTTCCCGCAATAGACAGGGAAGCCTTCCGGTACGTGCGCCATCATTTGAGCCATGACCGAGATGTCCCCGCTCGCTTCCTTGAGCGCGGCGATGCGTGGATGATCAGCGAGTTCCCCGACCGTTGCCGGATCCAGGGCGACACCCGTCCGCGACGGCACGTTGTAGAGCATGAGTGGAATCGGTGACGCGTCGGCGATCGCTGTGAAGTGGGCAATCAGACCCGCTTGCGTCGATTTGTTGTAATAAGGCGTGACGACCATCGCCATCTCGGCTCCGAGCTCGGCAGCCCGTTTTGTCTTTTGAATGCTGAGCGCCGTGTTGTTCGACCCGGTCCCGGCAATGATGACGGCACGTCCGGCAGCGATTTCAATCGCTTTGACGAGTAACGTCTCGAACTCTTCGTCCGTGATCGTCATACCTTCACCAGTCGTTCCCCCGATGACGAGGCCGTTGACGCCTTCTTTGATTTGATCTTCAATCAATGCTTCCCACGCTGTGAGATTTAATTGACCGTCTGCTTGAAACGGTGTAGCAAGTGCGGTTGCGACTCCTGTGAACATATAATCTCCCCCTTATTTCGTAGCGGTCTGCCCAATCATGCATTGAGCGATTTGAACGGCGTTCGCAGCCGCGCCTTTTCGAACGTTATCAGCGACGCACCAGAGATGGAACGTGTTCGGTTGTGACTCGTCGACACGGACGCGACCGACATACACGTCGTCTGTCCCGTTCGCATCGAGCGGTGTCGGATAGACGAGTTCCCCCGGGTTGTCCATCAAGACGACACCCGGCGCGTCCGCGAGCACGGCTTTCACTTCGGCAAGCGTCGCATCGCGGTCGAGCGTGACCGTAATCGAGACGGCGTGGCTGTTACGGACCGGCACACGGACACATGTCGCCGTCACCCCGAGGTTCGGCGCGTTCAAAATCTTGCGCGTCTCTTCGATCATCTTCTGCTCTTCTTTCGTATAACCGTTCTCTAGGAACACATCGATGTGTGGCAAGACGTTATCGTAAATCGGATACGGATAGTTCTTCGGCTCTTCGCCGCGTGCTCCGCGTTCCAAGTCCTCGATCCCTTTTTGGCCCGAGCCGGACACGGCTTGATACGACGTATAGGCGACACGTGTCAACCCGTATACTTCCGCGAGCGGTGCGAGCGCGACGACCGCTTGAATCGTCGAGCAGTTCGGGTTGGCGATCAGCGTCTTGTCCGGGCTCAGTTCGACTCGGTTCACTTCCGGAACGATGAGCGGGATGTCCGCCTGCATCCGGAATGCGCTCGAGTTGTCGATGACGATGACCCCTTGTTCACTCAGACGGGGTGCATATTGTTCACTGAGGCTGCCACCGGCCGAGAAAAGCGCGATGTCAATCGGGTCGGCATAAATTGCGTCCGACAGCTCCCGGATGACGACGTCCGTGCCATTCACGTTCACGGTCTTCCCAGCTGAACGGGCCGAGGCGTAAAGCAATAATTCGTTGATTGGAAACTCATATTCGGTCAATACTTCGATCATCTTTTGACCGACGGCTCCGGTCGCGCCGACGACGGCTACGTTATACATGGTGACTCCCCCTTATAAATGGAAACGTTCGGCGATGGCTGCGACCGCCGCCTCAACGTCTTGTTCATTGATCGTGTACGAGATGCTGATCTCGGATGTCGTGACTTGATAAAATGGGATCCCGCTCTCACGGAACGTGGCGAACAATTCGGAGGCGACGCCCGTCGCGTCGCGCATACCGATCCCGACGACCGAGATTTTCGCATGCTCGGTATGACGGTCGATTTTGATTTGCGGGAACGTCTCGGTCAATTCCGCGAGTGCCTCTTCGAGGAACGCCTCTTCATCGAGCGGACAGGTGAACGATAAGAACACTTCCCCATCGAACGCCGTCTGACTGATCATGTCGATGTTGACATGACGCTGTGACAACTTCTCGAAAATATCAGCGACTCCTGCCACCGAATGTGGAATATGTTTGATCGAGACACTGAGCACGTTCTTCACGACGCTCACGCTCGTCACCGCTTTTTGTTCCATCGCCTGTGTCATATCCATGATCCATGTTCCTCCTTCGCTCGCAAGCGTCTTTCCTACAAAGATGTTCACATCAAATTTTTTCGCGAGCTCTACGCTTCGCATCTCCATCACTTTCGACCCGAGCGCGCTCATCTCCATCATCTCGTCATACGAGACGGTATCTAATCGGCGTGCCGTCTTATGGATGCGCGGGTCAGCCGTATAGACTCCGGCGACGTCCGTATAAATCTCGCAACGTTTGCTGAGGACGGCGGCCAAGGCAACGGCGGTCGTATCTGACCCGCCCCGCCCGAGCGTCGTCACGTCCCCAAGCTCATTGACACCTTGGAAGCCGGCGACGATGACGACGTCATACGTCCGAAGTTTTTCTTCAAGTACTTCTTTGCGAATCGCTTTGATTTTACTTTTCGTGTGAATGCCCATCGTGTCGATCCCGGCTTGTTGACCGGTGAGCGAGATGGCGGCGACGCCCCGAGAGTTCAAGGCGATGCTGAGGAGACTGATCGTCTGCTCTTCACCTACCGCGAGCAAGCGGTCGAGTTCACGAATCATCGGTCGTTCCGTGATTTGTTTGGCGAGCGATAAGAGTGAATCGGTCGTTTTTCCCATCGCCGAGACGACGACGACGAGTTTCTCGCCGGCCGCAGCCCGAGTCTGTAAATATTCGGAAATAGCCTGGATTTGTTCAATTGTGGCAACGGAGCTGCCTCCGAATTTCAATACGGTTGTCATCAGGTTCCCCACTTTCATGATGTCCACCAACAGAAAAAGCGGCAGACCGGTAGGAAGCACTCTCCCTACGGTCTGCCGCTTGTACGCGCAGTTGAAAAACGATTAAAGAATCGTTCCGTAGATAGCGCTCCATGGCATTTCATCCATGGCAGTGTAGGCGTTGTTCACGACT
Source organism: Exiguobacterium aurantiacum (assembly GCF_024362205.1). GTDB lineage: Bacteria > Bacillota > Bacilli > Exiguobacteriales > Exiguobacteriaceae > Exiguobacterium > Exiguobacterium aurantiacum_B. The sequence continues at coordinate 2,509,977 of NZ_CP101462.1, forward strand.
ACCCCAGCCTTCGTTCGTACGCATGCGAACGTCGACTTCGGCGAATTTCCCCTTTCGGCTCGATCCGGAATGCGTCCGTGTCGATCAAGCGTACTCATGTCATTCGCAACCTCTATCTGTCAGTTGTTAGTTTTAGTTATAACAAATGCTTCCCGGCTTGCCAACCTTTTTTTAGAAAAAAGGAAAATTTCAAACAATGGTCACCACGCCTTGTGCATCATCCGGTGCGGGATGTCGGCATCTAAAAATTCATCGCCGTACGCCTCGTACCCGATTCGTTCATAGAACGGGAGCGCCGTCAGTTGGGCCCCAAGTTTGAGTTCTCGTAACTCGTTCGTCCGGGCGACGGATTCGATGGCGAGCATGATTTCCTTCGCGTATCCGTTACCTCGTGCCGTCGCGAGCGTGGCGACCCGTTCCACTTTTCCGACCCTGTCGCCGATTGGACGCAGGCGCGCCGTCGTCACCGGCTCACCTTCCACCGTCCCGACGAAATGGATGCAGTCTGGGTCGAGCTCGTCATACTCGAGTTCGGGGGCGATGCCTTGTTCGTGAATAAACACCGTCGCTCGCACGACCCGTGCCTGTTCAATCAGTTCGGCTTCTGTGCCGTGTTCAATTTTCAACATGATACCATTCCTTCCTGAAGCCGTTTCACGATTTCTGCCGTCGCGCGCTCCAAGTCAATGACCGATTCGAAGCGGGCTTGGGCTTGTTTATGACTGCCGCCGCCGCGACCGATGCCGAGGTCGTCGAGCGTCCGTTTTAAAAACTTGCCGATGGCGATGTCATGCGTCCCGTCGTGCATGAGCCATAGCTTCTGACCCGTATGATTGGCTCCGACGGCGATTCGTCCGGTCGCGGCGATTCGTTCGACGATCGTCGTCGTCAGCGTCTCCGCTTCCGTCTTGCCGATGTGGGTGATGACGTAATTGTCTTCTTGCAAAAAGGCAGCGACTTTCGCTTTCGCGACGCGGGCCTCGAGCGCCTTCACTTCCTTGTCCCGTTCAAGACGAAGATTCCGTTCCTCGATGACACGGGCGGCGACCGTCTCGTTCGTCGTCGACAACGTTTGATGGATCGTCCGTAGCGCGGTCCGGAACGAATGGACAGCGGTCAAGGCCCGAAGACCAGCGACATATGTCAAGCGGACGTTGCCGCGGACTTTCTTCATCGAGGTCACGTGGACGATTCCGAGTTGACCCGTCGCCTCCACGTGTGTCCCGCCGCACGCATTGTAATCGAGGCCGTCGATGGCGACGATTCGAATCGTACCGGTACGGTCGGTCGCTTTTCGTAAGCGAGTGTGTTCGACTTCTTCGGACGACAGTTCATATGTGGAGACGGGGCGATTTTCAAAAACGATTCGTTGCACGTCCCGTTCTAACGATTCGATTTGATTCCAATCGAACACGTCCGTCTCGATCTCAAGCGACGATTCCTCAGACCCAATCCCAAAACTGAGCGTCTGAATACCGTACTCGTCCTCTAACAAAGCCGTCAACACGTGCTGGGCCGTGTGTTGAATCGAATGGTCGCGTCGGACAGCGTCGTTGACGATGCCGGTCACAAGCGCCCCACGCTCGAGTTCCTGTTCGACTAAGTGCCAGACGACGTCATCGACCCGCTGGATGTCGAGCACGGGCGCTCCGGCAAGTGTGCCGGCGTCAGGTGGTTGGCCTCCGCCTTCCGCATAAAACAGTGTAGTTTCAAGCGCGACCCACGCCCCGCGCGCATCAGTGCGGGTATCGGTCACCGTCGTTTCAAATTGCCATGGATTCATTTCTGTCGCCGCCTTTTCTGTAGGATATGTTCAGACAACTAGTCTAATTTGGTCTATAATAAGAAACACTTACTTTTGAAGTCAGGAGCGATATGCATGTTACAGATTGATAAACAATCACCGCTACCTATTTATTATCAAATCGAAGCTTATTTAAAGCAACAAATAGATGCCGGCATTCTTCAACCGGGTGAATCAATCCCATCCGAACGAGAGTATTCCGAGCGCTATAACGTCAGTCGGATGACGGTCCGCCAAGCGATCACCAACTTGGTCAACGCCGGTTATTTGAGCCGGCAAAAAGGCCGCGGGACGTTCGTCGCCAATAAGAAAATCACGATGGCCCTGTCCGGGTTGACGAGTTTCTCGGAAGAAATCAAACATCGGGGCATGCGACCGTTCAGTCGCCTGTTATCGTTTCAGACGATCCCGGCCCCGGCGAAAATCGCCCAAAAGTTGAGCGTCGCGCTCGACACGCCCGTCTATGAGATGCGACGCTTACGTCTCGCCGACGAGCAAGTGCTCGCCCTCGAGACGGCGTATATCCCGGTCGCCTTGTTGCCAGAACTGACCGAGACGGATGCCGTCGGTTCGATTTACGAGTTTGCCGAGCAGTCGGGTCTCCGGCTTAAAAATGCGACCCAAACCCTCGAGGCGCGGAGTGCGGGACCTGAGGAAGCGAAGCTGTTGACGATTTCTCCGAACGCCCCTGTCCTTTTGATTGACCAACGGACGTATCTCGAAAACGGGGACATGTTTGAATATAGCCGGTCCTTGTTCCGCGGTGACGCTTACTCGTTCACCGTCTCGATGGATCGAACGTAAAAAATGGTTTGCCGCGGACGGCAAACCATTTTTTATTGGGCTTCATAAGTGATGCCGGCTGGGTCATACATATACGTCTCGAGCTCGGTATCGGTCATCGGCTCGACTTCATTGCCCGCATCGGCCTGTTGGACACGATAACGGACTTCTTCGAGCAACGGCTCGTTCAAGAAGTAATAGAAATGACCGTCGACACCTCGGGCCCCTTCACCGGTCAACTGATATTGGACCGTGTTGTTGAGGGCACCGACGTCTTCAATCAAACGCATATAGTCGTTCGGACCGAGCGTCGTCTGCATGTTGTCTCCGACCGCTTTCAACACTTTGTCGTAGTTGTTGATAAGCGACGTGCCGAGCGCTTGGTCGAGGACGGCGTTAATGACTTCCATCTGGCGCTGTCCGCGTCCGATGTCCCCACGCGGGTCGTCATAGCGGTTCCGGACGTAAGCGAGTGCCTCTTCACCTGACAACTGTTGCAATCCTTCTTCGACTTGGACGACTTCACGGGAAGCGTCATAACTCTTCTGTTCCGACGAGAACGGGACATCGATTTCAACTCCGCCGACGGCATCGATAAAGTCGACGAACCCTTGGAAGTTGAGCGAGACGACATGATCGATGTCGATGCCGACCAAGTCTTCAATCGTGTTTGTCGCTACCCGCATCCCGTTGTTCGGGTTCGATTCATCCATCGATCCGAAGTAATAGGCGTGCGTGATCTTGTCTTGATCGAGACCGGTCTTGCCGTACGGGATGTTGAAACCCGTGTAATCGATATTGACGTACGAGTCACGCGGGATGCTGAGCATCGTCGTCTGCTTGTTCTTCTTATTCAAGATGACGACGATCATGACGTCTGAACGACCGTATTCACCACGCGCTTTCTTTTGCGGGGACAAGTCCGTTCCGAGCACGAGGAAGCTCTCGGTATCCTCTTTATCGAATCGCGTCGGTTCGAGAGTCGGATCATCTTCAAGCGTCACTTGCGTACCGGACAACATGTTATGTACTTTATAAAACGCTGTCCCATACATGCTTGAGCCAACGATGACGGCAATCAATACAAGGGCGCTGAACAGCTTATAAAACGCAGACGGGCCTTTGCGTCGTCTACGAGCCTGAGTTCTTGAATTCATGAGTTTCTCCTTCGCGATCGAATGATATGAGCTTCACCTATTATAGAGGAATCCTCGACTTTTGTCGAAAACGTTTTGATTACAAATCCATTTCCATACAATTTCCCACGGTTGACGATGAAAAAACCTGGAGACAGTTGTCTCCAGGTCGTTAAGCACGGATTGAAAAGAATCGGTCGGCCGCTTCGCTGCCACGTGCCTGTAACGCGTCACTGCATCCTGAAGCCGCTTCGGCATCGAGCACGATCGTGACACTTGGATGCGCCTGCAAGATCGAGGCCGGCCAATCAATCGTCGGCACGTTCTCGATCATATGATGCACGGCTTCCGCTTTTCGGGCACCTGTCGCGACGAGAACGATTTCCCGTGCGTTCATGATTGTATCGAGCCCCATCGTGATGGCATGCGTCGGTACTTCCTCAATCGTATCAAAGAAACGACGATTCGCTTCCCGTGTCGACTCGGTCAGTTCGATCACGTGCGTCTTCGCATCCAGCGCCGTCCCTGGCTCATTGAAGGCGATGTGGCCATTCTCCCCGATGCCAAGCAATTGAAGATCGACTCCAATCGACCGGACGAGTTGTTCATAGCGCTTCGCTTCCGCTTCCGGGTCGGCCGCATCACCACGAGGCAGATGGCTCTCTTTGAACGGCACGTCATTGAATAGCTTCTCTTCCATGAAATGATGATAGCTTTGTGGATGACTCGGTGCGAGTCCGATATATTCATCTAAATTGACGCTCGTCACATGACTGCAGTCGAGCGCGTCACGTTTGAACATTTCATACATCCCGACCGGTGTACTTCCCGTCGCCAGTCCGAGCACGAACTCCCGTTTCCCGGCCAATCGTTCTGTGATGAGTGTATACGCGATGGCTTCTGCATCAGTCGGTGTTTTCGCAACTAGTATGTTCATTTCGTATCCTCCTTCGAATAGCTGACCTGCCCTTGATGAATTGTTGTCACGACAGACAGCGCGTCATCCCAAATGACGAGATCCGCATCGAAGCCCGGCGCAATCGACCCTTTGTTCGTCAATCCGAACTCACGTGCTTGGTTCGCCGACGTCATCTTCACCGCTTCTTGCACCGTGCATCCCGTGAACGCAATCACGTTTCGGAACGCCGCATCCATCGTCAAGACGCTGCCGGCCAAGTTCCCGGCTTCGAGGCGGGCCGCCCCGCCTTCAACGATGACCGGTTGACCACCGAGTTCATAGCGGCCATCCGGAAGACCTTTGGCGCGCATCGCATCCGTGATGACGACGAGACCGTCCGCCCCTTTTAAGCGATAAGCGAAATCGACCATCTCGTGACGGCTATGAATCCCGTCTGGAATGATTTCGACCATAACGTCCCGCTCCAATAGACAATAACCGACCGTTCCCGGCTCCCGATGATGAAGGCCTCGCATCTGATTGTATAAGTGTGTGCCGTGCTTGACGTTCGCTTCCTTGTTCTCGGCGAACGTGGCATTCGTATGTCCGGTCGATCCGATTGCCCCGGTCTCACGCATCACCCGTTCGAGTTCACGTGCCCCTGGTCGTTCGGGGGCGTACGTGATGAGACGGATATGTCCGCCCGCCTCTTGTTGCCATGTCTCGAACTGGTCCGCATCAGGATCGATAATATATTCGGCCGGCTGTGCGCCCGCATTATCGACGTTGACGAACGGTCCTTCTAAATGAATCCCGACGAGTGATGTATCACCGGCTTCAATAACGGCGCGTGTCGCGTGCAATGCCTCTGAGATTGCCTCGGGCGACTGGGTGATCGTCGTCGCAAAGAATGACGTCACTCCTTCAGCAAGCATCGACTTGGCGAGATGACGCAATCGGTCTTCATCCGCATCCATCGTGTCGACATCGTATCCGCCGTGAATATGAACATCGATCATGCCTGGTGTGACGAGCGCCCCATTCACGTCAAGCTCCGTCTCATCTTCTGCTCTATAGTCATCCATCGAACCGACGCTTTCAATCGTCGCTCCGTCGAACCGGATATAACCTCGTTCCCACGTTTCGTCCCCCGAAACAATCTGTGCGTTGATGATCACCATAGTCGGTCATCCACCTTTCCTCAAGTAGCTTCATCGTCATCATAACAAAAATCAGTATAGTTGTATAGACCAATTTTAATTTGTGAACATCATAAATTCCCTCAATCCTTTGCCCGACTTATTCATGCCTGAAACAACAAAAAGTTGACGTCATTGGCGTCAACTTTTTGTTGTTACGAGATGTCATTTGTGAGCGGCTTCCCTTCATACCGTTTGACGATATGAATAAGACGCATGACCAACAAGACCGCGCCGGCCGCTAGGCCTGCGATGAGGCCGATCCAGTACCCGTCTGGTCCGAAACCGAACTGTTCGGCGAGCGCATAACCGAGCGGAAGGCCGATCACCCAATAGGCAATGAGCGACAGGACGAGCGTCACGTTGACGTCTTTGAACCCGCGTAAGATTCCTTGAATCGGGGCGGCGACCGCATCCGACAGTTGGAAAAAAACCGCGAAGATCATGAAATGGGCCGCGAGTTCTACGACGGCCGCGTCATTCGTATAGATTGCGGCGACACGTTCGTTTTGCCAGAACAACAGTCCGCCCGAGAAGAGCGAGACGGCTAGACAGAGTACGATCCCGATTTTAGCGTAACGTACCGCGTCCTTGAGTCGCCCGGCGCCGAGTTCGTACCCGACGACGATCGTGAGCGCGCTCGATGCTGACAATGGCAGCATATAGACGAACGAGGCGAAGTTGATGGCCGCTTGGTGAGCCGCGACGATATTATCGCCATACTCACTCAAAAGCAACGTCACCGCCGCGAAGATGCTCACTTCCGCAAAGATAGCGAGACCGATCGGCGTGCCGAGTTTGAGCAACTCTTTTTGTCTCGGCCACATGAGACGTTCCACCGAACGCAGGAAACGATACTCGAGGAACGGCTTCCCGTTCCGGACGAATCCGAGTGCCATAAAGAAGAGCAACCAGTAAGTGATGGCCGAAGCAATGCCTGCCCCGACGCCGCCGTATGCTGGGACGCCAAGTTTTCCAAAGATGAAGATGTAGTTTAACCCGACATTAATGGGTAACCCTAATAATATAAGCAGCATCGAGATCCGTGTCTTGCCGAGCGAGTCCATGAGTGTGCGCAACACGTTGAACAAGAACATCGGCAACACTCCGAATCCGAGTGCGAGCAAATACCCTTTGGCAATTCGTTTACCTTCTTCGCTCAGCCCCATGCCGTCAACGGCCGTCGGGACGAGCCAGAACCCGAGGATGAGCGTCGCGACGCTCAGTCCGATTGCTAAGTATACACCTTGATACAGTGTTCGTTGAATCTGTTGGATGTTACGGGCCCCGAGCGCCTGCGCGACGATTGGTGCGACGGCGAGTAAAATCCCGCTCAACCCCGTATAGACGGGCATCCATAGACTCGATCCGACACCGACACCGGCCAAATCGACGGCACCAGCGCGGCCTGACATGACCGTGTCAAAAAAGCTGATTAAGTAAAAGGACACTTGGGTCACCAAAATCGGGAAGAAGATGGTGAAGAACAGTTTAATTTTTTCGTTAAGTGAATGTGTTTGATACATGGACAACCTCATCTCATTTCAGAAAGGAAAAATTAGAATGAATCAACGGAATGCGGAGAAATTAAAATATGAGCTTTTGGAGACGTGGAACACGTTCAATCATTATATGACCGAGGCGCTCACGTTCCAAAACAGCGAAGACATCCACCAAGCGCGGGTCCACCTTCGGAAACTATTGACGTTCATGCAACTGTACGACACGAAACCTTCCACGTATCGGCAGTTGAAGCAATTGATGGAGGCGCTCGGAGCGGTACGTGACGGGGATGTTCTTCTCGAAGGGCTCGCCGTCGAGACCGAGCTCGAGCAGGCTTTCGCCGACCATGTCGAAGCGAGCCGCGCCAAAGACCGCACGGTTTTAACTACACGCGTCACGGAAAAGATGACCCCTTCGCTCGACCAACAAGTTCGTCGCTTCATCGGCGGACAGCTGTTCCGCGCCTTTCGAAAACAAGACGCGGCGGTATTTTTAGATAAAGCTAAAGTTGAGCGTAAGCGTCGCATCGACACCCATCACGATGCGACGAAGCGGGACGACCGGCTGCATACGCTTCATAAAGTCAGGCTTGCTGTGAAACGAGAGCGCTATTTGAATGAGTATTTATTGAACTATGAATCGAGCGCTTCAAAAGATCACGTTCAAAAGCTGAAACGGCTTCAGACCGAACTTGGCGATATGAACGATTGCCATCAACTGTTGTTGCGTTGGACCGACTTCACTCCGCCGACCGCGCTGACCGACGACTATGAGCAAGTCGTACATGAGCTGCAAATTCGGCTCGACGAAGCGGTCGACGCCATCAAGCTTTAGCGGGACGTATAGCGCTCAACGAGCAGTTCGAGTAGTTTCATCCCGGCAATCGAGTTACCTTTCGAGTCGAGGGCGGGCCCGAAAATCCCGAAGCCGACGTCGCTCAGTCCGAGCTCGTGCTTACCGGTCGCGAGAATGGCGCCCGACACCCCGCTTTTTCCGGGCAGACCGACACGGACGGCAAATTCACCCGACGCATCGTACATGCCGCACGTCGTCATGATCGCTTTGACGATTCGGACGACGCGGCGTGGGATCAACTCTTCGCCCGTGACCGGGTCTTCCCCGTTGCCGGATAAAATCCGGCCGATGCGGGCCAAATCAAAACAGTCGATCTCGATGGCACACTGCTTCGTATACACATCGATGATCTCATCGACATCCCCTTCGACGATCCCATGATGGCGCATGAAATAGAGCAAGGCCCGGTTCAAGTCGGTCGTCTCGTATTCCGAGCGGGCGACTTTTTCGTTGTACGTGACTTCTTCGACCGGAACGTCGAGCAGCGTCGCTAAAAACTGACGGAACTGATAGATTTTCAGTTCCGCCGTGTCCCCTAAAATCATGCTCGTGACAGCGAGCGCCCCGGCGTTAATCATCGGATTGAGCGGCTTCGACGGTACTGTCTCTTCAAGCTTGGCAATCGAGTTGAACGCGTCGCCGGTCGGCTCCATCCCAACTTTCGAGAACACGTAGTCCTCTCCAAACTCCATCAAGACGTAACAAAGCGCTAACGCCTTTGAGACACTTTGGATTGTGAATTTATGATGGACGTCCCCCGCATGAATATATGAACCATCAGGCAGACAAATTGCCACGCCGAGCAAATCATCCTGTACATGCGCGAGCTCAGGAATATAGTCGGCGACTTTTCCTTGTGCTGTGTACGGACGACACTCGTCGACCAAATGCGCCAACTGTTGTTCCAATACGTTCATCCAATCACCTCATGTCCGATAGTTTTCAACCGGGTCATCTTATCATATTCGAAGACGGTTAACCATCAAGTGGCCCGTCTTCTTTTTCTGGCTTATACCATTCCTCATCGGCCCAAATGACCGGAGGGCTGTCTTCATCCCCTTCGAGCTTCTCTCCGTGGCGATTCATCGATACGATGAAGGCGATAATCCCGACCACGACGACCGTCGCCGTTATGCCGAACCAGACCATATGAAGCCTCTCCTTCCCATTCGTGACGAATTTGTCTAGAACCATGTGAGACTTATCCTATGTCTACGTCCATATTCTCGGTACCGTTAGGAAGAACATTACATAGAAATGGGTGAATCGATTGAACAACATTGCAATTATCGGTGGAGGAATCACAGGTATGGCCGCTGCCTATTACGCGAAACAAGCCGGGGCGCATGTCACCATGTACGAATCGAGCGACCGGATCGGCGGGAAAATCAAGACCGTCTACCGAGACGGCTTCGTCTTAGAATGCGGACCGGACGGATACATGGCCCGCAAACCGACGTTGACCGAACTGATCACCGAGCTCGGACTCGACGACGATCTCGTCCGGTCGATGACAGGGACATCCTATATTTACGTTCGGAATCAACTGCGACAAATGCCCGCCGGTTCGGTCATGGGCATCCCGACAAAGTTCTGGCCGATGGTCAAGACAGACCTGTTCACGTGGCGCGGCAAGCTTCGGGCCGGCATGGACCTGGTGTTGCCACGCGTCTATACGGGGACTGACATCTCGCTCGACACGTTCTTCCGGACCCGTCTCGGATCAGAAGTCGTCGAGGCGATGATCGAACCGCTGCTCTCAGGTATTTACAATGGGACGCTCGACGATATGAGCATCGAGTCTACTTTCCCTCAGTTTATCACGATTGAACAAAAAACACGCAGCCTGATTCTCGGTATGAAAGCATTGACACCACCTGTTCAAGCCGGCGTCAAGCCACGTGAAGCCGGAAAGTTCTTATCGCTTCAGCAAGGTCTCGGTGTCCTCATCGAGGCGCTTCGTCCGTCGATCGACCGGCTCTATACGGAGACAAAGGTCGCATCGGTCCGGGCCCATGAAGTCACCCTCGCGGACGGGACGACCGAATCGTTCGACAGCATTATTTTAGCCACCTCGCCGAACGCGCTCGGTCCAATCCTCGGTCTTCAAGAAGCAGAAAAATTGTCCGAGTTGAAACGGACGTCTTCCATCACCGTGCTCGCAGCGTTCGATGAAAAAGAAGTCGCGGCACTCGACGGGACCGGTTACGTCATCGCGAAAGCGGAAGGGAACGCCTTGACGGCCTGCAGCTGGATGCATAAGAAGTGGCCCCACATGGCACCAAAACATAAGGCGCTGTTACGCGTCTACATCGGCTCCGAGTACGTCCCGGACCTGTTGGCGAAGTCCGATGAGACGATTGCCGGCTTTGCGCTCCGTGAGCTTCGAAAGATTCAGCACGTCGGTACCCCCATCTTCACGAAAGTCGAACGGCATATCGATACGATGCCACAATATGAGGTCGGACATAAACAATACGTGCGCGCGTTCGAAGAACGGTTATCCACGCTCGACGGGGTCGAGGCATGCGGGGCCATCTTGCACGGCGTCGGCCTTCCCGATTGTGTCGACTCGGCCAAACAAGCCGTCGCCCGGGTAATGGCTGGACAGGCGGTATCCGTATGAAACGCATCGATTACAACGAGAACCCGTTCATCGTCATCTGGGAAGTGACGCGCGCCTGCGCGCTGTCGTGCGTCCATTGCCGGGCTGAGGCCCAATTCCACCGTTATCCGGGTGAACTCGACACGGAGCAAGGCAAGGCTCTCATCCGCGACATCCGCGCGATGGACAACCCGATTCTCGTCTTCACCGGGGGCGATCCGCTCATGCGGGAAGACTTGTTCGAGTTGACGGAATATGCCGCCTCGCTCGGCATGCGCGTCTCGATGACCCCCTCGGCGACGCCACGCGTGACCCATGATGCCGTCAAACGGGCGAAAGATGCCGGTTTGACACGCTGGGCGTTCTCGCTCGACGGTCCGGACGCCAAGTCGCACGACTATTTCCGTGGCACGCGCGGCAGTTTCGAACGGACGCTGCGCGGCATCTCTTACTTCCGGGAAGAAGGGATGTCGTTCCAAATCAATACGACGGTCACGGAATATAACGTCGACCAACTCCCCGAGATCGCCAAGCTCGTCGGGGAACTCGGCGTCTCGGTATGGACGCTGTTCTTCCTCGTGCCGACCGGCCGCGGGTCGCTCCTGCAGCCGATTTCCCCGGAACGCCATGAAGACGTGCTCCGCTGGGCGTTCGCGTTGCAAGAGCACGTCCCGTTCATCATTTCGACGACCGAGGCCCAGTTTTACCGGCGCATCGCCCGGCAAGAGAACTTGAAACGAAAGCAGGTTGGATTGCCGCCCATCGGCCATCCGCATGACGACCTTGCCAAAGCGCCGCGCGGCACAAATGACGGGAACGGTTTCGTGTTCATTTCGCATACGGGCGACGTGCAACCGTCCGGCTTTTTACCGATCACGTGCGGCAATGTGAAGGAGACACCGCTCGCCGAGATTTACCGGCACCACCCGGTCTTCAAATCGCTCCGTGATCCCGATACACACCACGGGAAATGCGGTTACTGTGAGTATCGTTACGTCTGCGGCGGTTCCCGGGCCCGCGCTTACGCTGTCACCGGCGACTATAAAGCCGAGGAGCCATATTGTATCTATCAACCCGCACCCGTCTCCTAAACAAAGAGCGCCGGCATAGCCAGCGCTCTTTCAATGTTTAATGCGTCACCGTCGCGGGACGAAGCGTCAACTCGCCTTTCTCGACATCGATGACGACCGTCTGGCCGTCCTCGATGTCTCCGGCGAGGATACTGCGGGCGAGTTTCGTCTCAATCGTCCGTTGCACGTACCGGTTGATTGGACGGGCCCCGAACTGAGGCTCGTACGCCTCGTCGGCGATGAACACTTTCGCGGCATCGGTGATTTCGATTCGAATCGAGCGGGCCGTCAAACGACTACCCATGCGCGCGACCGCTTTCTCGACGATTTGACCGATTTGAGCCCGGGTGAGCGGATGGAACAAAATCGTCTCATCGACCCGGTTCAAAAACTCGGGTCGGAAGTGGCGGCGGAGCCGCTCGATGACTTGGCGTTCTTCCGCCTCATCGATGACGCCATCTTTCGCCGCCTCAAGCAAGATGTCCGCCCCGATGTTCGACGTCATAATGACAATCGTGTTCTTGAAGTCGACGACACGTCCGTGCGAGTCGGTCAAGCGCCCGTCATCGAGCAGTTGCAACAAGATGTTGAACACGTCGGCGTGGGCTTTCTCGACCTCGTCGAGCAGGAGCACCGAATACGGGCTACGGCGGACCGCTTCCGTCAATTGACCGCCTTCTTCGTAGCCGATGTATCCTGGAGGTGCCCCGACGAGACGCGATACGGCGTGTTTCTCCATATACTCACTCATGTCGAGACGGACGATATGGTCTTCCGAGTCGAACATCGCTTCGGCGAGCGCTTTTCCGAGTTCGGTCTTCCCGACCCCGGTCGGTCCGAGGAATAAGAAGGAACCAATCGGCCGGTTCGGATCTTTGATGCCGGCCCGGGCCCGGATGACGGCGTCACTGACGAGTCGAATCGCATCGTCTTGTCCGAAGACGCGTTGATGGAGTACCGTCTCGAGATTGAGCAACTTATCGCGCTCGCCTTCGGTCAATTTCGTCACCGGGATGCCCGTCCATTTCGAGACGACTTCGGCGATTTCTTCCTCGGTCACTTCTTCGCGGACGAGTTCACGTGTCACCGACCCAGCGAGCCGTTCCGCTTCCGCGAGCTCGCGCTCGAGTTCCGGGATGCGCCCATATTTGAGCTCGGAGGCCCGGTTCAAGTCGTAGCGGCTCTCGGCTTCTTGCAGTTCAAGTTTCACTTTTTCCAAGTCGCCGCGGATGTGTTGCACACGATGGGTCGACTCTTTCTCGTTCTCCCAGCGGAGTCGAAGCGCATCCGACTGCTCCCGCATCGAGGCGAGTTCTTGCTGCAGCGCATCGAGTCGTTTCTTCGAGGCGTCATCACTCTCTTTCTTCAAGGCCGCCTCTTCGATTTCGAGCTGCATGACGCGACGCACGAGTTCGTCGAGTTCGGCCGGCATCGATTCCATCTCCGTCCGAATCATCGCGCACGACTCGTCGACGAGGTCGATTGCCTTGTCCGGCATGAACCGGTCGGTGATATAGCGGTTCGACAATACGGCCGCCGCGACGAGCGCGTTGTCGTGAATGCGGACACCGTGGTGAATCTCGAAGCGTTCTTTCAAGCCACGTAAAATCGACACCGTGTCTTCGACGTCCGGTTCGTCGACGAGCACTTGTTGAAAACGGCGCTCAAGTGCCGGGTCCTTCTCGATATATTGGCGATACTCATCGAGTGTCGTCGCGCCAATGCAATGGAGTTCGCCGCGGGCGAGCATCGGTTTGAGCATGTTCCCGGCATCCATCGCCCCTTCGGACTTGCCGGCCCCGACGATCGTATGCAGTTCATCGATGAAGAGGATGATTTTCCCTGCCGCTTCTTTCACTTCGTTCAAGACGGCTTGGAGCCGCTCTTCGAATTCGCCACGATACTTGGCACCGGCGACGAGCGAACTCATATCGAGACTGAAAATCGTCTTGTCTTTCAAGCTCTCCGGCACGTCGCCGCGGACGATCCGTTGGGCAAGTCCTTCGACGATTGCCGTCTTCCCGACACCCGGTTCTCCGATCAAGACCGGGTTGTTTTTCGTCTTCCGACTCAAGATGCGGATGACGCGCCGAATTTCGCTGTCGCGCCCGATGACGGGATCGATCTTCCCGGTCTTCACTTCTTGAATCAAGTCGCGCCCGTACTTCGTCAAGACGTCATATGTTGCTTCCGGTGACTTTGACGTGATGCGCCGATTGCCACGGACGGCGACGAGCGCCTCACGTAATCTCTCCTCGGTCACACCTTTTCGTTCGAGCATGCTTTGCGCTTGGCTCTTGTTCATGATGATGCCGAGCAGGACGTGCTCGACCGAGACATACTCGTCACTCATGCCTGTCGCTTCACGCTCCGCTGTCGTCAATACGTTCAACAGCGAGGCCGAGATCATCGGTGTCGTCGGCGTTTGAAGCTTCGGCGCGTTTTTAAGCGCCATCGCGACTTCGGCCTCGATGTCGGCGACGCTCAGCTCCATTTTTTGCAGGAGGAGCGGTGCAATGCCGTCCGTTTGTGAAATCATCGACGCCAAGACGTGCCATTCATTCATCTCGCTATGGTGGTACTGTTTCGCAAGTGCCTGCGAGCTGACGATGCCTTCATGTGCTTTATCGGTAAATCGATTGAAATCCATTCTGCTTCCTCCTTAGGCTCAGCGTTCGAGTTGTTCGTAAACAGATCGGTGGGCGGCGTCTAGCGGCAAATCAACTTCGAGTTGGACGAAGAGATCCGATCGGACTTTCGAGGCGGTCATGAACCCACGTCCCGGGATGCGCATCCGTTGACCAGGGCGTGACCCTGGTTTGACTTTCAATTTGACTCGACCGCCATCGAGTGTCGCTACGACGACCTCCGTGCCGTCGAGGAAAGCGAGCGGACGCAATCGTTTGACGGTGATGACGTTCGCTCCTTCACGCCGGTACGTGTCGTCATCAGTGAAGTGGAGCTCGACATACACGTCGCCTCGGTCGCCCGACTGTCCGACTTTGCTGCTCTTGCCTTTGAGCCTTAGCTTTTGTCCTTCGTGGGCACCTTGCGGAATTTTGACATTGACCGTCCCCGACTGTAGCCGCAGACTCACTTTGGCATCACTCGTCAACTGACTGAGCGGGACGTTGACCCGGACCGTCTCATCGAGGTCTTCTTCGACTGCCTGGTCAAAGAAACTGCCGAACATATCCTCGAACCCGAATGTCCGCGACGTCGTCCGTGACCCGCCGCCGAATTGACGGAACAAGTCCTCGAACTGAGCCGATCCTTCCCCGTACCCATCGCCGCTGTATCCTCCGCCGAATGTCGGTCCATCCGGACTTCCGTAACGGTCGTAGTTCGCTTTCTTGTCAGGATCGCTCAACACATCGAACGCCTCTTGAATCGCTTTAAACTTGTCTTGGGCACCCGGGTCTTTGTTCACATCCGGATGGTATTGTTTCGCTAACTTTCGATACGCTCGTTTTATGTCCTGGTCAGATGCCTGCTTCGGCACGCCAAGGACGTCATAATAGTTTTTTGCCATCTCGTTTCACCTCACCTATCCCTTTCCCGATTCTGTTAAGTCTATTCTACCGATTTGGTCAAAGAAGGTCAAAGAATTTCCTCGTTACTTGTCATACGAAAAAAAGAAGGCATTCGTTTCATCACGATGCCTTCTTATCGGTTAGAAATATACTTTCGGACTATCCATGCCCTCTTCAAACACGATCGTCACTTCTTGCTGGCCACCGAGTGAGGTGACGTTGATCCGGACCGGTACGTTCCGATTGTATTCCCAGCGGTTCTCGAGCAGACCGACGACGTGCTGGGTGAACCCGACGAGTTCCGCCCGGCTATAAAACTGGATCGGAATGTCGATCTCGATGCGTGACAATTCCCCGTTCTGATAAAACCCTTTGCCGATCATCCCACTAAAATCAGGGAACACATCGGCAATCCGGTCGCTGAAGAGAGAGAATTTTTGAGCGTCATCGCGCACTTCCGTCGTCGCTTTGGCGGACGGGAAGTAATAATACGTCTCGTCGACATCTTTCCAGTCGCCTGCCGTCACCTCGCCAGCCGTGCCCACGAATGCCGATTTGACATAGTTCCCTGGTGTCGGTGATCCTTGTGACGCTTTCATATACAGGGCGACGTTGATGTCGAGGTCTTTGAAGTCCTCGCGTTTGCGTAACTGGGCGACGAGTTCATTCGCCATGCGCTCTCCTTCGGCAATGACTTTCTTCTCGTCAAGCTTCTCCGTATACGTTGGACCGAAATTCGGCGCTTGGAACACATACTCCCGATTCAAAATCAAAGCGAACGAGACGCCACCGAGTTGATAGCCACTATCCGTTTTCGTCATATAGTTTTGTTCGACAAGCGACGCCAAATAAAGCGGCGACTCTTTATTCGCCTCGACGAACTGGTCTTCGGCCACTTCGGCGGTCCCGTTAGCGTACGCCGGGTTTAGCGGAACGAGACCTTCTGACGTTTTATCTTTACGGCCAAGCAGACGCGATACATCTTCACTCGTCAACAGCTGTCCTTCTTGATACGCATAGTTTTCTGGTTTGAATGCGCCGGTCGAATGACGCATGAGTCCGAGCTCGACTTCTTCAAGTTCAAGCGACGAACTCACTTGACGCTGGGCCAATCCTCGGGCTGCCGCTGGTTTGAACGGAATGACCATTTGGTAATACGAGTCGCGCGCCTCGATCGCTTGTGTGACGCCCTCGGCCGCCGTCTCTTCACCCGTCGGCGTGACTTCCTCTTCCCCCATTGGGATTTTCATAGAGCACCCGCCGAGAAAAACGGTCGCGGCGAGCGTTGGGATAATCAATTGTTTCCATTTCATCTATGTCTGAACTCCTTTGATGATTCAATTCGTTACACTTCGTCCATTATAACAAAATCGTCCGTCGAAAAAAGTGTCGAAGCGGAATCAGTCCCGATTCACAGACAAGCACCCTTCAACTTGTGTTGAAGGGTGCTGAAGTCACGTTTTCGTGGATGGCCGGCGCCGATGTGTCAAAAACAAGAGGCCGAGCACGATCAAGACGAGACCAAGGACCGTCCCCCATGTTTTGGTTGTACCGGTCATCGGCAACGTCGATTGGTCCGGCGTCACCGGATTCGTCGGTTCAGGCACGTAGATCGCATCATCTTCCCGTTCCGGAATCATTTGTTTCACATGCACGGTCGCCTCGGCCGCTCGGGAAACACGCGCTTCACGATTGACCTCGAACGTGAACGTCGTCCGGTTTGTCAGCACCGCCCCGGCCCGCACGTCATAGGATGGCAAGAGCACTTTCTCCATCTCGAGTACGACCTCTTCGCCCGGGACGAGCCCGTTCTCGACTTCGGCAAGGGCCCGCATGCCGTCACGAAGTGTCTCGGTCGTCTCTCGTTGTTCCTCAGTCGTCAACGCCCCGCTCGTCCATTCGTCAAGGACGTCGACGAAGTACAACGTAACGTTCGACGTGTTCGTGATCGTATACGTGTAACGAATCGTCTCACCTGGGTGCACCGTCTCTGGGCGCGCCGTCTTCGTAACCGTGAAATCGGCTTGGTTCAACAAGACGATCTGTTGGCTCTCGGCGTCGATGACCCGTCCATAGGAATCGGTTGCGGCGACCCGGAACACGTTTCCGATTTCAGGGGCGTTCGTCCGGTCATAGTCGCTCGGAATCGTTAAATTGACCGTCGTCTCGACGCGGTCTCCTGCCGCGAGGCCGTTCTCCCCGATGAGCGCCATCAACTGCTCACGCACGTCGGCATTGAACGTTGCGACCGTTTGGCCGTCGATATCGCCGCTAAAGAACTCATCTTCGATGGAGGTGATCGTCAACGCGGTCTCACCTGTGTTCTCGATGACGAACGTATACGGAATCATTCCGCCAACGACGGCTTGGTCAATGTTCGCTTCTTTGCCGACCTCGAGTCCGATAGTTTCGTTCGGTACGACCGTGACGGTCGCCTCGGCACATTCGGCCGGAATCAATTCATCCGCTCCTTCGACACCAATACAAAACGTATTCGTCAAGTCCGTCTCACTTGTCACATCAGGTGCGAACACATCGAACTGGATTGTCGTCGTCCCGACCGGTATCGTCGAGAACGTCCAGTAGAAGGCAGGCGGTCCGCTCACAGTCGTCGGGGGTACCGAGCCTTCCGGACCGAGCACTTCAACCGAGTCTGCGACGACGGTCAACGCTTCCGGGACCGTGTTTGACACAGACAAGTTCTCAATCGGGGTACCCGTCACATCGATGACGAGCCGATACGTCACCAAATCTCCGGCTAACACACGCTCGATCGGACCGTCGGCACTGAGTACCAATTGATCGATGTCGACGGCAGGGCTAGTAGGCGTTGTGGCCACTTCATCTGTGACAGGTGGTTCTGGTTCCTCTGGTGCAGCCGGAACTTCAACGAGTGGAGGCTCGACCGGTGTGTCGACGTCCGGAACCGTCTCCATCCCGTCATTGCCCGGTTCAGTCGACTCGCCTGCAAGCTCCTCTACATGAAACACGTAGACGGCGTCCGGAAATGAATAAGGGACCCCTTCACCGTTATAGAGGGTGAGTTGATCAATCGTCGTCACGTCGACCTCTGTCACGTCAATCATGAATCGCCAAATTGTTGACGTTTCGCGCGCCCCATAATACGTCACGTCCTCATAGACGAGGCTCGCTTCTTCGTACGTCTCGATTTCTTCGATGCTTAAATCAACTTGTGCGTAAATCGTGGTTGGTGTCATCGTCGTGTTCGCGTAAATACCATGCGGTGCCCACATGCCAATTAATACGAGGACGAATGTGATGAGTGCAAAAGTGCGTCGGGTGGTGTTTCGCATGCTGGTCCCCTCCTCTAAGGTGTCTTCCAAACTGTGACGAATGTCTGCGATGACACGCTCCGGCACGGGGGAGAGTTAGAGGATGATTGTGCGCGAGTCGTGGTGTAAGTTCTTGGTGTCAGAAGATTATTTGTACATACTATTCATTACCCTTCACACGTTCCGGCGAACCCGGCGCTCTCTCAAAACCGTTAAAAATCAGGTCAATGAAAAAAGCCCTCCCTTAGGAGGACCTCGTTCAAGATTGTTCTGCCAAGAAGGCGAGCAACGCCGCCTCGTCCCAGACTTCGATGCCAAGCGCCTCGGCTTTCGTCAGTTTCGATCCGGCCTTCTCGCCTGCGACGAGAAGGTCGGTGTTCTTGCTGACGCTGCCTGTGACGCTCGCACCGAGCAGTTCGAGCTGCTTCCCGGCTTCCCCGCGGGTCATCTCATGCAGTTTCCCCGTCAAGACGACCGTCTTTCCGGCGAGCGGTGCATCCGTATCGACCGTTCGTTTCACGCCTTTAAACGTCAAATTGACACCTGCCTCGCCAAGTTCACGGACGAGGTCACGGGCTTCCAGTTTCTCGAAATATAGACCCATCGATTCCGCCATCTTCGTGCCGATGCCGTCGATTGCCGTCAAGTCGTCAATCGAGGCCTCCATGACCGCTTCCATTGTCTCGAACCGCTCCGCAATCAACGCAGCCGCTTTCTGGCCGACGAGACGGATACCGAGCGCGAACAAGACGCGCTCGAGCGAGTTTTGTTTCGATTGTTCAATCGCCGCGAGCAAGTTCGTCACCGACGTCTCGCCCATCCGGTCGAGCGCGAGCAACGCATCCCGGTCGAGACGATACAGGTCGGCCACGTTATGGACGAGGTCAGACGCATGGAGTTGCGTGATCACTTTCTCACCGAGTCCATCGATATTCATCGCCGGGCGTGATACGAAATGAATCAATCCTTCGAGCAGTTGGGCCGGGCATTCCGGATTGACGCAGCGGTGGTCCGCCTCTCCTTCTAACCGCACGAGTTCAGATTCACAAGCTGGACAATGTGTCGGGAAGACGATTTCCGTTTCCTCCCCGGTCCGCTCACTGACGAGCGCGGAGACGACGGCCGGAATAACGTCCCCCGCTTTCTTGATGACGACACGGTCCCCGATATGAAGGTCCTTCTCTAAAATGAAGTCCTCGTTATGGAGCGTCGCATACGTCACGGTCGAGCCTGCGACCGAGACTGGTGCGAACCGTGCGCGTGGCGTAACTTTTCCGGTCCGCCCAACACTGAAATCGACGTCTTCAATCGTCGTCACGACTTCTTCGGCCGGGAACTTATAGGCGACGGCCCAACGCGGACTCTTTGCCGTGAAGCCGAGCTGTTCTTGCTCTTCGTAGGCCGCGACTTTGATGACGATCCCATCAATCTCATATGGTAACTCCGACCGCTTCGTCACATACGTTTCGATATAGTCCCATAGCTCATCGGCCGTATGACACGTCTTGTATTCTTGGCTGACGGCGATGCCGAGACGACGCAAATACGCGAGCGACTCGTCATGCGAGGCGACGAGATCGTCCGTCGAGACGAGCCCGTAGGCGAAAAACGCCAAATTCCGCGACGCCGCAATTTTCGAGTCGAGCTGCCGGAGCGAACCTGCCGCCGCATTGCGCGGGTTGGCGAATAAAGGTTCCCCAAGACGTTCTCGCTCGTCATTCAAATGTTCGAACGACCGTTTCGGCATATATGCCTCACCTCGCACCTCGAACGTGACGTCTTCGTTCAACCTGAGTGGAATCGAGCGGATCGTCTTCAAGTTTTGCGTGATGTCTTCTCCGGTCGTCCCGTCACCGCGCGTCGCGCCACGGACGAGCCTACCGTCTTCGTATTTCAGCGACACGGCGAGCCCGTCAAACTTGAGCTCGGCGACGAAGAGTGGACTGTAACCGAGATCTTTCTCGATGCGTTCGACCCATTCAACGAGCTCTTCTTTAGAAAACACGTTCCCGAGCGAGAGCATCGGCGTATCATGCGTCACTTTGACGAACGCGTCGAGCGGGGCACCGCCGACCCGTTGCGTCGGAGAGTCCTGGCTGCGCAGTTCTGGATAATCCGTCTCGATTACAATCAATTCATTCATGAGACGGTCGTATTCCGCATCTGGAACACTCGGGCGGTCGAGCACATAATATTCATATCCGTATTGGTTTAACTTTTGACGAATCGCTTCAACACGTTCTGCCATCTCCATATGATCACCTCACGCTTTTTCGATCGGGGCAAACTTGGCGAGCAGGCGCTTGATGCCTACTGCCGGGAAAGCGATATCGAGTTCGAGCTGATCGCCTTCGCCACGCGTCTGAACGACCGTGCCTTGACCCCATTTTTTATGATTGGCCTTATCCCCAACGTTCCAACCGATTGATTCGGCGCCGGACGACTGGGCGAGCTTCGGTTTCGGTTTCGAGCTGAAGCCGTTCACCGGAAGTTTCCCCGGCGACTCAACCGGATTCCATGGCATCGCCTTTTTCGCTTTGCCCGAACGCTCCAAGAGCGTCTCCGGTAACTCATGCAAGAAGCGCGATTCCGGGTTGTTTTGGAAACGACCGTACAGCATGCGCGACTGGGCCCGCGTCAAATAGAGGCGTTTCTCGGCCCGCGTGATCCCGACGTAGGCGAGACGACGTTCTTCTTCCATCTCTTCCGGGTCGTTCAAGGCACGGCTGTGCGGGAACAACCCTTCTTCCATCCCAATCAAGAAAACGACCGGGAACTCAAGTCCCTTGGCCGAATGCAGCGTCATGAGCGTCACTTGGTGCAACTCGTCCACTTCTTCGAGCGTGTCGAGGTCCGAGACGAGCGTCAAGTCGGTCAGGAAGGCGACGAGCGTCTGTTCATCGCTCTCTTTCTCGAAGTTTTGCGCGACCGAGAGGAACTCTTGCAAGTTCTCGAGTCGACTTTCGGCTTCGAGCGTCTTCTCGATTTTGAGCATCTCTTCGTAGCCTGACTTCTTCAACACTTCTTCGATCAATTCGGAAATTGACAAGTAGTCGGCCATTTGGCGCAAATCAACCATCAATTGACGGAACTCGGCAAGTTTTGTCGCTGTGCGCGGGGCAATCCCGGACAGTTCGATGTCGCGGATGGCTTCCATGAGCGACACGCCTTGCATGCCGGCGAAATCACCGAGCTTGTCGACCGTCGCGGCGCCGATGCCCCGCTTTGGTTCATTGACGACACGGACAAATGAGATGTCCTCATCCGGGTTGGCGATCAAACGCAAATACGCCAAAATGTCCTTAATCTCTTTTCGTTCATAGAACTTCGTCCCGCCGACCATCTTATACGGGATGTTTGACTTGAGAAGCATCTCCTCGAGTCCACGCGATTGGGCGTTCGTCCGGTACAGGACGGCCATCTCGCCGTAATCGACACCTTCTTGGCGGAGTTCTTTCATCTGATTGATGATGAAGAACGCTTCATCCCGGTCGTCCGAGGCAACGTGGAGGAGCAATTTCTCACCTTCGACGTTCTCCGTCCACAACTTTTTATCTTTTCGACCCGAGTTGTTTTGAATGACGCCGTTCGCCGCTTCCAAAATCCGTTTCGTCGAACGATAGTTTTGTTCGAGCAAGATGACGTGCGCGCTTGGGTAGTCCTTCTCGAACGTCAAGATGTTGGCGATGTCGGCGCCGCGCCAGCGGTAGATTGACTGATCCGAGTCACCGACGACACACAAGTTCTCATGCGCCTGTGCGAGCAACTTGACGAGCGTGTATTGGGCCCGATTCGTATCTTGATACTCGTCGACGTGGATGTATTGGAATTTCTTCTGGTAGAACGCGAGTACGTCCGGCGCTTCTTGGAACAATTGAATCGCCTTCATGATCAAGTCATCAAAATCGAGCACGTTGTTCTGCTTCAATTTCTTCTCATACGCCGTATAGACGTCCGAGATGACTTTCTCGTATGGGTTGTTGCCGACGAGTCCGGCCGCATCTTGAGGCGTGCGAAGTTCGTTCTTATGGTTCGAAATCATACCGAGGAGCGTCCGCGGCTCATATTTTTTCGGGTCAAGATTCAGCTCTTTGAGCACTTGCTTGATTGCCGTCAACTGATCGGACGAGTCGAGAATCGAGAAGTTCCGGTCGTAACGGATGCGATCGATGTCACGGCGTAAAATTCGGACGCACATCGAGTGGAACGTCGAAATCCAAATATCGTCCGCGACGCCACCGACGAGGCGGGCGATCCGGTCTTTCATCTCACGGGCCGCTTTGTTCGTGAACGTGATGGCGAGAATGTTCCACGGCGCGATTTGTTTCGACGCCATCAAATAGGCGACGCGATGCGTCAAGACACGTGTTTTCCCCGATCCCGCCCCGGCCATGATGAGTAGCGGGCCGTCCGTATATTTGACCGCCTCCGCTTGTGGAGGGTTCATGCCTTTGACTAATTCTTCACTCAAGTTATACATAATCGTTTCCTTTCCATAACCAAACGTTTGTTCTTATTTTATCGGAGTGCCGCGACAGTCGCAAGCGCTCCTTCGAAATTGTCATAAATCCCATTGCCGACAACGATCGTGTCCGCATATTCGGCCATCATTCGGGCCGACTCGTATCCGGTAATGCCGCCCCCATAAAACAAGTGGGCGTCTGGTACCGCCAGTCGTACTTCTTTGACGAGTTCGACCGACCCGAACGTGCCGCTATATTCTACATATAAGGAAGGCAGGCGGAACAAGCGGTGCCCCGCTTCCGCATAGGCGATCGTCTCTTCGATGGAGAGATCGGTTTTCGCCTCAGTCACATGAGCCACTTTCGCATCTGGATTCAAGACGATGTAGCCTTGTCCGGTCACATCGGCATGAAACAAGTGCCCGTATCGTTCGAACGCCTTCATTTGATGGCCGATCACCCAATCCACGGTGCCCGCGTTCAACACGGTCGGAATGAAATAGTGGTCGAACCCTCGAAGCACTTGCTCGGGATGACTCATCTCGAGCGCGAGCGGAATGCCGCACCCTTCGAGACGAGCATAGAGCGCGAACGTGTTCTCCGCGTCGACCCCGTCGGTCCCGCCGATGAGGAAGGCGTCAGTGCCGGAACGGATGAGTGCCGCAAGCGCCGAATCATCGAGCTGTTTATTCGGATCTAGTTTAAACACGTGGCGCCACGATTGAAAATCCATTCGGCTTTCCTCCCCTTCGATACCTTCTCTAGTGTAGCGATTTTTTCCGTCGCTTGCATCTGTTGAACAAAAAAAGACTTGCCGCGGCAAGTCTCAAGCACGTCTCGCGTGCGTCTTTCGCTCACGTGCCGTCATCCACTTGGCGACGACAAGTGCGAACAACCCGTACACCGGGATGAACCAAAGCGGATTAGCCAAGAAAAAGCCGAGCACTGGAATATCAAGTAACGGTGAATCCGGTGAACAGAGCGCCGTTCCGTTCACGACCGCAATGAACGGCAACACCGGGACGGCGAACACGTAACCGAAATTGATCCAAAAAGCTTTCATATTCTGATCTCCTTATCCTAAGATGATCGATTCTTTCGGATAGTTGTACATCCGCTTCGGCTGTCTCCGCTGCAAAATCAAGATGAAGGCGATGACACCAATTCGACCGATGAACATTAAAATCGTGAGCACCCACTTGCCGACGTTACTGAATTCAGACGATAGACCGACCGACAATCCGGTCGTCCCGAACGCCGAGCACGCCTCGAACAAGATGCGGGTGAGCGATGCGTCTTCGAAGAACGTCAGCACCATGACCCCGGTCAACAGGACGGCCAGTGACACGGTGATGATGACGAACGCTTTCCAAATGTCCTCGAGCACGATCTCGCGTCCAAAGATTTTGATGGACGAGTCCCCGCGAATGAACGCGACGACCCCGAGCACGGCGACGGCGAACGTCGTCGTCCGAATCCCCCCACCGACCGAGGATGGGGACGCCCCGATGAACATCAAGATCGAAAGCAACAACATGCTGCCTTCCGAGAACAAGTTGACATCGACGGTCGACAAGCCCCCGTTTCGCGTCGTCACGGACTGGAACAACGAGTCCGAGAGTGCGAGCCAGAGCGGTAACTCTTTGAACGCATTGTTATACTCAAACAGGAACAAACCGACGGTCCCGATGGCAATCAAGATGAAGAACGTCGATACCGTCAGTTTTGTGAACAGCGAGAAGCGGCGCGGGAAATTCTCGCGCTTTCGAATGATGCGGTTCGTCAAATACGTGCGAATCTCGACGAGAACCGGGAACCCGATGGCACCACCGGTCATGAGCGCGATTTGCGTGAAGATGACGAACGGGTCTTCTCGGAACGGTGCGAGCGAACTGCCGGTGATATCGAAGCCGGCGTTCGTCGTCGCACTGATCGAACCGAACAGGCCTTGCAGGAACGCCTCACTGGCCGTATCGAAGTAATTTAAGTAATGGACCCCAAGCAACACCGCACCGACCGCTTCAATCGCGATAACGGTGATGACGATCTCGGTGATGTACTTGACGATCCCAGACATCGACGTCTGGTTTTGGTCACGTAAAATCAGCTGGCGCTCGCGAAAACCGATGCGCTTGCCAAGCAAGATCCACATGATGACGTGAAGACTGATCAATCCTACCCCGCTCACTTGAACGATGAACAAGATGATAAATAGTCCGAACGTTGAGAACGTATCGGTCACGACGATCGGGGTCAATCCGGTGACGCTGACACAGCTGACCGCGAAAAAGACGAGATCAGTGAACGTGATCGAGACCCCCGGTTGTCGCGCAATCGGTAAAGCGAGTAAAATGACGGCCAACACGACCGCCGCGCTATAAATCAACACGAGTGTCTGGACCGGTGTCAGCTTCCGAAAGAACAGCTGTAAATTGCGCTTCATAAACTTGTCTTGCATCTCGCCCCTCCTCTCCCATCAAAAACAAGATGACTCTTACGAGTCACCTTCTGATTGTTGTAGACGTTCAAGGGCAAGATCATAGCCACCTGACCCGTAGTTCAAGCAACGCTTGACGCGGGAAATCGTGGCCGTCGAAGCTCCTGTCGCTTCTTCAATTTTATGATACGTACTACCTTCACGAATTTGGCGGGCCACTTCTAGCCGTTGGGCGAGTGCCTGCACTTCGTTCACGGTCGCTAAATCTTCAAATAGTTGATAACAATCTTCGAGTGTATCGAGCTTCAAAATCGCCTCAAACAGCTGATCGAGCTCTCGTCCTCGTAATTTATCGAGTTGCATCCGCAAGCATCCTCTCTCATCGTACTTCTTTATCATTCTAAAGCACGACCGGCTCGGACTCAACTGTTCATCGTAAAATCGCCGGAAATAGTATTTGTTTCTTCATCACTTCGTAAATTCCGAGCGGAGTGGCCCGGACGTACGGCAAATGCGTCGATGCCAAGAACAAGAGCGTATAGATCGGGTCTTCGAACTTGTACCCGCGCCCGAGCAGTTCGGACCGCAGCACTTCTTCCTGGACAATCAACTGTTCGATCGGCTCTTGTGACGTCATCCCGCAGAGCGGGAGCGGGATCTCCGCGATAATCTCACCGCGGTCGACGAGAACGATGCCTCCGCCAAGCTGTTTCATCCGTTCGAACGCCGTCAACATGTCTAGTTTGCATTTTCCGAGGATTAAATAGTCGCCGCTAATCGAATACGAGCTGACGAGACCGCCAAAATCGTTGGCAAACCCTTTCAACACCGTATTGAGGCGCCACTTTCCTTCCTTATCAAGCAACATGAGGAACGACTCGTCCCCATCACGCGGCAATTCGTCTTGACCCGTGTCGTGCGAGATTTTGAATAGCTTCATGATGACCGAGTTGACCATATCGAGACCGACCGGCATACTGAACGACAAATCGTTCGGTGTCAGTTCGATGTCGACATTCGTTGACGGCATGAGCGCGAGCGCCGCGTCGACGAGCTCGTTCGGGAACAACGACGTCCCGTCCCGATAAATCCATTGCCCTTTGGCAATGACGGCGGACGGACGCGGTTCGTCGATCGCATCGAGGATGTTAAGATGCGCGATGCGTCCCGGCGCAATCGAACCGAGGACGTGGTCGAGTCCGAAATGACGTGCCACATTCAAGGAGACGATTCGATACGCCTCAATCGGTGGAAGTCCGGCCTCAATCATGATTTTGACAAGTGCGTCTTGAAGCCCGTCTCGGTAAAACCCTGGTGTCGAGCCGTCAGTCGTGACCATCACATGATCGAACGCCTCGAGTCCTGCATCGATCAGACCGCGAATCAACCCTGGAAGATCGGGACGAATCGAAGAATGGCGAAGCGTCGTCGTGTACCCATGCTCAAGCCGGCATAGCGCCTCGTCTGCTGTCATTGCCTCATGGTCGCTGTGAACACCCATCAACGCCATCTTCGTCAACGTTTTCGCCGAGGCACCTGGGAAATGCCCTTCGACCGGGAGTCCGCACGTCTCGGCGTCGAGCATCCATTGCAACATCTCGTCATCGCCTTTTAACGTTCGCGGCCATGCTGTCAATTCACCGGCCATGATGACGTCCGGATGATTGAACCAGTCGTGAATCCGCTCTGAATCGACGAGGACACTGTCCCGGTCGAGTTCGGTCTGTGTATCAAGACGTGCCCACCAATAGGTGCTCGTCGGTAACTGTTGTATCGCGTCGAGTTGTGCAAACGCTTGCTCCTTATTTTGTAAAAAAAGAAGCATGTTGTCATTCACGAGCGTCGTCGTTCCCCGCTCACCTGCATACTTCGACAGCGTCGCCGGATTATAAAGTTGGAATGGATGCGCATGCGGCTCGATATAGCCAGGCACGATATATTTTCCGGATACGTCCACCGTCTCGACGGCAGCCTTTGGCAAGTCCGGCCCGACGTAGACGATCCGATCATGCTCAATCCAGATGTTGGCTTGTTTCCATTGCTTCACGTACATGTTCAAGTATGTCGCATTTTTCAATACGAGCGAAGGTGGCCTGATTTGGCTCACGACTTCTAGTTGTGACCGAATCATCGCTTTAGACCACGGTGCCCGCGCCGATCGTTTTGTTGGCATCGAACCCAATCCTCCCTTAATCGCCTCGCCATTATTATTAGACAATAATTTTGTAAGCGTTTTCTTTCGTCTAGTTCAAGTTTACCTTTTCTCGGAAAGGCTCGCAAGTTATGTTGCCTATTGTAACGGAATTCACATGAAATTCACATAAGTAAAGACACCTCCTGGAGAAGGTGCCTTTACCAGTCATACATCGTGACCGTTTTCTTCAAATAATGCTCAAGTTGTGCCAGTGGAACCGGCTTACTGTAATGATAACCTTGAATCAATGAACTGCTATGTTCGAGCACGAAAGCGAGCTGCTCCGGACGCTCGACACCTTCGGTGACGATATCAAGACCGAGCGCATGGAACGTTTGATACAACCCTTCAAGCAAGGCCCGGTCGAACGTATTCTCAGGGATACCTTTGACAAAATTTTGGTCGATTTTAATAATATCGAGTTGAAGCGACTGCAAGAACGAGAGCGACGACGTCCCGACCCCGAAGTCGTCGAGCGAAATTTTGACGCCAATCGCTTTGAGCGCGTGGATGAACTGCTGAAGCTCATACAAATTCCCGCCGACCTCACTCTCGGTGATTTCGACATGGAGGCGATGAGGGTCAAATCCCGTTTCGGTCAGCACATGTTCCAATGAAGCTAAAAACGAACCGTCGGCGATTTGTCGTTTCGATACGTTAATCGAGAGGAACAAATGATGCCGTTCCACATGGTCTTTCATCTCCTTGACCGCCTGTACGAGCACCCAGTGACCCAAGTCCGAGATGAGGCCGAGTTGTTCAGCGACCGGGATGAACAGCCCCGGTGAGATTTGACCTTTGGCAGGATGATTCCACCGAATGAGCGCCTCGACCCCTCGGACCGCAAATGGACGCGGCGATACGATCGGTTGATAATACAATTCGAACTCATCATGTTCGAGAGCATACCGCAAGTCGCGTTCCATCTCGAGCGTCTGTAAATAATGGCTCCCATCCTCGATTTCTTGGAACGTGAGGATGCGGTTCTTCCCAGACAGTTTCGCCTCATGAATGACGACGTCGAGCCGACCCATCATGATCTCGTACGTATGATTCGGTTCGGCGCAGGTGAATACATCGATGCCGATTGTTGCCGCCGTCCCTTTCACACCATTGACGTCGGCCCAGTCCTTCAAATCTTTCATCAAGTGCCGGGCGACCGGTTGTAGCTGTTCGAGTGTCCAACCCGGATGCACGAGCATGAACTCATCGGCCCCGATGCGGGCGACGAACCCGTCTTCTTTATAGAAGTTGAGCCGAGAAGCGATATAGATAAGAACAGAATCACCCGTGCGATGTCCGTATTGGTCGTTGATGCGTCGGAAGTCATCCAAGTCCAATCCGAGCACCCCGATTCGTTCCTGCTTGCCACGTACGGTCGAGAAGTAATCTTCTAGCGCGAGTCGGTTCGGGAGGAGTGTCAACGCGTCCCGGAATGCCCGGTCGAGCACTTCGGCGCGCGTATCTTCGAGCGCCGCGAGCACTTCGTTCATGCTCATCGCCATCTGTTCGATTTCGTCGTGGCTGTGCGCGTCCCGGCTGAGGCGGAGTCGGCTATCCCGCTCGAGCGTGATGACCTTCAACTCGCTGACGATTTCCATCAGACGACGAACCACGACTCGATGAATCGTCCACAACAAGGAGAAGAACAGACCGAACCCGAGGACGACGAGTGCAATCATGCCGAGACGCAACATCGTGACCGTGTTTTCGTAGTGTGTCTGGGCGACGGTGAAACCAACTTCATAATCCGCTTGCTGAAACACCGTATCGAGAGGGATCACGACATCGGTCCCATCCGTCCCGCTCGTGATGACTGTCTCGGCTTGGCGTGCCGGCTGAATCGTCAACGGGATTTTCGTCTGGGCACTTATATCCGCCATGACAGCAGCATCGACGAACTCGAGCATGACGAGCGTTCCTTGAACGGGGCCACTCCTATCACTTCGTAAAATCGGGTGACTGACGTACAGCGTCGGACCGAAATCACTCGCATATATGCCGTGTTGCGTACCTTCCTGATTGCTCAATCGAGAAGTGACCGCCTTGAGAATCGTTTGTTGATCGGACTTCGTCAACGTCATGTCCGTTGAACGAAACGCCGAGTAGAATACTTGCCCATCACGGTCCAAATAGACGATGGCGTTGACGCTCAAATTTGTAAGCGATTCGTCGCTAATATTGCTTTGCACGTAGGAGGCGTTCCGTCGTTGAACGAACGTATACGTATCATTCCAGACGGCCCAGTCGACGAGTGTGCGCTCGAGCGTATGCTTCCGATTGGCGAGCGTCTCAGACACGCTCGCGATTTGACTCTCGACCGTTTGACGATCTTGCTCCATGCTTTTCTCGATGAAATATGGTCGTACCCCAAAAAAGATGACACCGACAAACACAATTATATTCACGGCCACCGCAATCATGAGCTTCGTCCGAATGCGCACGTCGACCACCTTCTTCCTTCAATCTACTCCATTATTGTAGAGCAGGAAGCCGGGATTCCCTTCTTTTCGCATGAAAAAAAGGACGGGTTGACCCATCCTTTAAAAAATACGAGCCAACGCCCGTCCACCGATATCACGACGGTAGAACGTCTGTGGCAAATCAAGTTGTTCGAGTGCCATATACACGGTCGTCTTCGCTTCGAGCAACGTCGGTTTCGTCGACGTGAGCACGAATAAGCGCCCTCCGTTGCCGACGATGTCTGTCCCGTCACGGGTCGTGCCCGCATGGAATACGAGCACATCGTCTCCTAAGTCACTGAATCCTGACAATACCTGCCCGGTTGTCGCTCGATCCGGATATCCTTCTGCCGCAACGACGACTCCAATCGTATAACCGTCCACCCATTCAATCGAGTACGGTTTTTGGTCCACGACCGCCTCGATGACGTCGAGGAGTGGAGAAGCCAAGTTCGGGAGAATGACCTCGGTCTCGGGATCGCCAAATCGAACGTTGAACTCGATCACTTTCGGGCCATCCGCCGTCAAGATGAGGCCCGCATACAAAAATCCTTCGAACGGTGTGCCCCGCTCGACCATCGTCCGCGCGAGCGGGAAGAGCACGCGTTCGACGGCTTCCTTATACACAACATCATCCAAGTGAGGCATCGGACTGTAGGCGCCCATGCCACCCGTATTCGGACCTTTGTCGCCGTCAAACGCACGCTTGTGATCTTGAGACGTGATCATTGGGATGACGTGTTCGCCTGAGACGAACGCCATGAGCGAGAACTCTTCCCCGTCCAAAAACTCTTCGATAACGACACGTGACTGGTCGCCGAACTTGTCCGTGTCAAAAATATCATGGATGGCCGCCCGTGCCTCATCGAGTGTGAACGCGACCGTCACCCCTTTACCGGCGGCGAGCCCGTCCGCTTTAACGACGAGCGGGGCTTCGAGTTGATCGATATGATGGAGCGCCGATGCAGCGTCGGTGAACGTGTCATATCCCGCTGTCGGAATATCGGCTTCACGCATCGCTTCTTTAGCGAACGCCTTGCTGCCCTCGAGGAGCGCTGCCGCTTTCGTCGGTCCGAAGATGCGTTGTCCTTCTGCTTGAAACGCGTCGACGACACCAGCCATTAGCGCCGATTCTGGACCGACAATCGTCCAGTCGATCGCCTCATCCTTCGCAAAGGCGACGAGGGCCGAGACATCTGTCTCTTTGATCGGCACGCACGTCACACCGTCCATATTGAGATTACCGGGGGCGACGAACACAACGTGTCCGTCTTGTCTCAACTTCCAGGCGAGCGCGTGCTCACGGCCGCCGCGTCCAATAACGAGTACGTTCATCGTATCGCTCCTCTCAATGTTTGAAGTGTCGAACTGACGTGAATACCATCGTGATGCCGTGACGGTTCGCCGCTTCAATCGACTCTTCGTCACGGATCGACCCGCCTGGTTGAATGATGGCCGTGATGCCGGCCGCTGCCGCTGCCTCGACCGTGTCACCCATCGGGAAGAACGCATCGCTACCGAGCGCAGCCCCTTGCGCACGTTCCCCGGCTTGTTCGAAAGCAATTTTCGCCGCGCCGACGCGGTTCATCTGTCCGGCGCCGATGCCGATTGTCGTCTCGTCTTTCGCGACGACGATTGCATTTGATTTCACGTGTTTGACGACACGCCACGCAAGTTTCAAGTCTTCCCACTCGGACGCCGTCGGTCGACGGTCGGTCACGATTTGACATGACGCATCATCGAGTGTGACGTCGTCCCCGTCTTGGACGAGCAGGCCGCCCGCGACCGCTGTCAAACGCATCCCTGTCATCTGGCCCATGTCGAGCGTCAATAACCGAAGATTCTTTTTCTCTTTCAATCGGTCAAGTGCTGCCTCGCTAAAGGATGGCGCGATGATGATCTCCAAGAAGATGTTGCGGAGCGCTTCTGCCGTCTCCACATCGACTTCACGGTTCAAGGCGACGATGCCACCGAAAATTGAAACCGGATCGGCCGCATGGGCTCTTGAGAACGCTTGGCTAATCGTTTCTCCAACAGCGACACCGCACGGGTTCATATGCTTGACGACGACCGCTGCCGGTTCCGTCAGTTCACTGAGCGCCTCGAGCGCTGCGTTCGTGTCTTGGATGTTGTTATACGAAAGTTCTTTGCCGTGCAGTTGCTCCGCGTTCGCGAGCGTCATCCCGTGATAGAGCGGCGTCTTATAAAACGCTGCCTGCTGGTGCGGGTTCTCTCCGTAACGGAGGTCTTGTACTTTCTCATACGTGACCGTGAGTTGCTCCGGGAACGTCTCACCGATCTGTTGCCCTAAATAGTCAGCGATCAAGGCGTCGTATGCCGCCGTGTGGCGAAACGCTTTTGTCGCGAGACGTTGACGTGTCTCGAACGTCGTCCCGCCGGCGCGAACCGCTTCAGCGACATGACCGTAGTCGGCCGGGTCGACGACGACCGTCACGCTGGCATGGTTTTTTGCGGCCGAACGGAGCATGCTCGGTCCGCCGATATCGATATTCTCAATCGCCTCGTCATACGTCGCGTTCTCTTTCGCGATCGTCTCTTTGAACGGGTACAAGTTGACGACGACGTAGTCAATCGGTTCGATGTCGTGGTCTTTCATCTGTTCGACGTGCGAGTCCAGATCGCGGCGTCCGAGAAGTCCGCCATGTACGAGCGGATGGAGCGTCTTCACGCGACCGTCGAGCATCTCTGGGAACGATGTCACTTCCGAGATGTTTTTTACGGGAAGACCGGCCGCGATGAGCGCCGCTTCCGTCCCGCCTGTCGAGATGAGTTCGATGCCCGCTTCATGCAACGCCTGCGCGAGCTCGACGATTCCTGTTTTATCTGACACACTCAGTAATGCTCTCACTTGAAAACCTCCTGTTGGATAAACACTTGTTGTAATACGCGCGGATAGAGCTGATGCTCGACCGCTTGGATGCGTCTTGTCGCTTCCATAGCATCGCAGCCTGCGATCTCAACTTCTTGTTGGGCGATCATCGGTCCCGTATCCATCCCGGCATCGACGTAATGGACGGTGACACCGCTCGTCGGCACGTTCGCCGCGAGCGCTTGTCCGATGGCGTCTTTACCAGGGAAGGCCGGTAACAGCGACGGATGGATGTTGATGATGTGCTTCGGGTACGCCGCAAGTAGCACGTCCCCAATCAAGCGCATATACCCGGCCAAGACGATATAGTCGGCGCCTAATGCCTGTAATAAGACGAGAAGCTCTTGTTCGAATTCTGCTTTTGACGCGTACGTCTTCGGTTCGAACGAGAAGCTCGCGATGTTGAACCGATCTGCCCGCTCGAGTACTTTCGCTTCTGGTTTGTCCGTGACGAGCAGGACACATTCTCCTGACAAGTCGCCTCGGTCGATGGCTTGCCAAATCGCTTCGGCGTTGCTACCGGACCCGGAGGCGAAGATGGCAAACTTTTTCACTGGTCGACCCCCATGATGCGGACACCCGGTTTGGCATCGACTTTCCCGATGCGATGCGACGTCTCTCCGGCGCGCTCGAGCGCGGCTTCGACGACCGCGACATCTTCAGGCCGGACCGTGATCATGAAGCCGATGCCCATATTGAACACGTTGAACATCTCTTGTTTCGAGACGTGGCCGACTTGTTCGAGCCAGTCGAACACTGGCAGGCTCGGCCAATTTGAGGCATCGAACGTGACACCAAGTCCTTCCGGGAGCATGCGTGGCACGTTCTCGTAAAACCCGCCGCCCGTGATATGGGCCATGCCTTGGACGCGCCCCGTCGCGATGGCCGCTTTCGCCGCCTCGGAATAGATGCGCGTCGGCAACAAGAGGGCGTTCCCGAGCGTCGTGTCGAGCATGGCGATTTCATCCGTGTAGGCGAGCCCTTGCGATTCGACGATATGGCGGACGAGGGAGAATCCGTTCGAGTGGACACCAGATGATGCTAACCCTAGGACGATATCCTCCGCTTCAATCGTTCGTCCATCGATCAATGCTTCCTTCTCGACGACACCGACGGCGAATCCAGCGATATCATATTCGCCGTCCGGATACATCCCCGGCATCTCGGCCGTCTCGCCTCCGACGAGGGCACAGCCCGCTTGGACACAGCCTTCGGCGACGCCTGCGACGATGCGTTCAAGTTTGGCCGGTTCCGCTTTGCCGGTCGCGATATAGTCTAAGAAATAAAGCGGTTCGGCTCCGTGGACGAGACAGTCATTGACACACATCGCCACACAGTCAATTCCAATCGTATCATGTTGGTCGAGCGCGAACGCGAGTTTAAGCTTTGTGCCAACCCCATCCGTTCCGCTGACGAGAATCGGATGTTTCAACTGCATCGAGCCGAGGTCGATCATCGCCCCGAAACTACCGAGCCCGGTCATCACTTCTGGACGCATCGTCCGTGCAACGTGACGCTTCATGCGTGATACTGCCTCATAGCCTGCTTCTAAATTCACACCCGCTTGTTCATATCTTAAACTCATCGTCAGTCCCCCTCAAGCTTTTGTCTCTGTTACAAGTTCCGCCAGTTCAGTTGGATAAAGTCCGGTGAAGCAAGCGGCGCACTGCCCGCGCAAGTTCCCTTCGAACGGCCGGTCAATCGCTTCAACCGTCCCGTCCAATGTGAGGAATGCCAGTGAATCGGCCCCAATCTCTTCTTTAATCTCTTCGATGGATTTGGTAGCCGCAATCAACTCTTCCTTTGATGATGTATCGATGCCGTAATAACACGGATGCTTGATCGGTGGTGACGTGATGCGCACATGCACCTCGGTCGCCCCGGCTTCACGAAGCAACTTGACGATGCGTCGGCTCGTCGTACCGCGAACAATCGAGTCGTCGACCATGATGACCCGCTTTCCACTCACGACGCCTCGAAGCGCCGACAGTTTCATCTTGACGCCGCGCTCCCGTAACTCTTGCGACGGCTGGATGAATGTCCGCCCGACATAGCGGTTTTTGATGAGTCCCATCTCGTATGGGATCCCGCTCGCCTCGGCGTAACCGATGGCCGCCGAGATGCTCGAGTCCGGGACGCCGGTCACGACGTCCGCTTCGACCGGTGCCTCGTCGAACATCTTCTTCCCCATCGCCTTACGAGCCGTATGCACGTTAATCCCGTCGATAATCGAATCAGGCCGCGAGAAGTAGATATATTCCATTGAACACATCGCACGGACCGCTGCCTCACTGTAACGTTCTGATACGATCCCGTCTTGCGTGATCATGAGCAGTTCTCCCGGTTCGACATCGCGTACGTACGTCGCCCCCACGACGTCAAACGCACATGTCTCTGAGGCGAACACATAAGCTCCGTCCTCGGTCTGACCGAGCGAGAGCGGACGTAAGCCGTGCACGTCGACGCCGACATAGAGCGCGTCTTCCGTTAAGAAGAGGAAGGCGAATGCGCCGACAAGACGAGCCAAGCTGTCCGCGATCCGTTCTTTCATCGAGTTGCCCCGGCTCCGCTTAATCAAGTGGGCGACGACTTCCGTGTCAGATGTCGTCTGAAAGATCGCGCCTTCCGCTTCGAGCATATGTTTCAACTCGTTGGCGTTGACGAGGTTGCCGTTATGCGCCATCGCCAAATCGCCTGTGAGCGACTTGAAGTGGAGCGGTTGGACGTTCTCGAGCGTGTTACC
Organism: Exiguobacterium aurantiacum; assembly: GCF_024362205.1. Lineage (GTDB taxonomy): Bacteria > Bacillota > Bacilli > Exiguobacteriales > Exiguobacteriaceae > Exiguobacterium > Exiguobacterium aurantiacum_B. The sequence continues at coordinate 2,545,845 of NZ_CP101462.1, forward strand.
GCCTGCCGTCGAATAACGGACGTGACCGATGGCGTGCTGCCCAGTCAGTGCGTCGAGCGACGGTTCGTCGAACACTTCGGCGACGAGGCCGAGCCCGCGTTTGGCGTGCAAGCGTTCGCCGTCAGCCGTGACGATGCCTGTCCCTTCTTGTCCCCGGTGTTGCAGGCTGTGGAGGCCGTAGTAGGCGAGGTGTGACGCTTCGTGGTGATTGAATACCCCGAATACCCCGCACTCCTCGTTCATGCCTCGGATGTCATATAACATGGAATAGCTCCTTCCCATACCCGTTCAAGTTCCGTGACGTCCATTTCAATGAGTCGGTCGCTCGCACGAACCGTCATTTGTGGCGTGTCTGTCACCTGTCCGATGCGCGACGCCTTCGTCAAGGATGCGAACGCATCGGCCTGATGCGGTGCGACCGTGACGAGGAAACGTGACTGTGATTCGCTGAAGAGCGTCGTCACGAGATCCGTGTTGACCGTGACGTCTGCGCCGAAGCCCGTGCCGAACACGAGTTCAGGGAGTGCCGCGGCGAGCCCACCTTCCGATACGTCGTGGGCCGCCGTGACAAGTCCTGCCCGAATCGCTGTAAGGAGTGCTTGTTGCTGACTGCTCTCTGTCTCAAGATCAAGCGTCGGCGCCTGCCCGCTCACTTTACCGTCTTGAAGCATTTGGAGCGCACTACCGCCGAATTCTGGTTTCGTCTCCCCGAGCAGGAAGATGATGTCGCCTGCTGCTTTCGCGAACGACGTCGTGATATGTTCTGGCTTATCGATCAAGCCGACCATGCCGACGACCGGTGTCGGATAAATCGCCGTCCCGTTCGATTCATTGTAAAGCGAGACGTTTCCACCGATGACCGGTGTGTCGAGAGCACGGCACGCTTCGGCCATCCCTTCGACGGCTTGGTCGAGCTGCCAGAAGCCTTCTGGCTTATCCGGGCTACCGAAGTTCAAGCAGTCCGTGAGGGCGAGTGGTGTGGCGCCGCTGGCGACGATGTTGCGCGCTGCCTCTGCGACCGCGATCGCACCACCGACACGCGGGTCGAGATAGACGTACTTGGCGTTGCAGTCCGTCGTCATCGCGAGCGCTTTGTCTGTGTCGCGAATGCGGATGACGGCCGCATCACTTCCTGGCGCGACGACGGTCGATGTTTGGACCATGTGATCATATTGCTCATACACCCAACGTTTCGAGGCGATTGTCGGCATGGCGAGCACATCTTTCCATGTCGAGAGCGCGTCCGTGACGACCGGTTGGACCGGTGCCATCGCTTGGAACGTCTCATAGTATGCCGGTACTTGCGACGGCTTATGGTAGACCGGTGCGTCTTCTGCGAGCGCGTCGACCGGCACTTCGGCCGCGACTTCCCCGTGATGGAGAAGACGGAGCACTTTTTCTTCGATGACGACACCGACTTTGATCGCATGAAGTCCCCACTTCGTGACGATCGCTTCGATCTCATCTTCATGCCCTGCCTTGACGACGAGGAGCATCCGCTCTTGTGACTCGGACAACATCATCTCGTATGGCGTCATGTCAGCCTCACGTTGTGGGACGAGGTCGAGGTTCATCTCGATGCCCATGCCTGCCTTCGATGCCATCTCGGCCGAAGATGACGTGAGACCGGCTGCCCCCATGTCTTGGATACCGACGAGAGCCGGGTGCTTGATGACTTCCAAACACGCCTCAATCAACAGTTTCTCCATGAACGGGTCACCGACTTGGACGGCCGGGCGTTTCTCGTCCGCATCCTCACCGAGTTCTTCCGAGGCGAACGTCGCCCCGTGAATGCCGTCGCGTCCTGTCGTCGCGCCGACGTACATGACCGAGTTACCAACACCTTCGGCAATCCCTTTTTGAATGTCTTCATGGCGAATGAGTCCGACGCACATCGCGTTGACGAGCGGGTTGCCGGCATAGGCCGGGTCGAACGCGACTTCCCCACCGACCGTCGGGATGCCGACACAGTTGCCGTAACCGGCGATGCCGGAGACGACGTGGCCGAAGAGATGTTTCACACGTGATTCGTTCAAATCTCCGAAGCGGAGCGAGTTGAGGAGTGCGACCGGTCGCGCGCCCATCGAGAAGATGTCGCGGATAATCCCGCCGACCCCTGTGGCCGCACCTTGGTACGGCTCAATCGCCGACGGATGGTTATGGCTCTCGATTTTGAATGCGACGGCCTGGCCATCGCCAATGTCGACGATGCCGGCACCTTCCCCGGGTCCTTGAAGGACGTGTTTCCCAGTGGTCGGGAATTTCCGGAGGACAGGCTTCGAGTTTTTGTACGAACAGTGTTCAGACCACATGACCGAGAATAACCCGATCTCGGTGTAATTCGGCTCACGGCCGAGCAGTGAGACGACGAGCGCATATTCCTCATCGGTCAAGCCCATCGTTGCGTAAAGTCGTTCTTCACGGATGTGTGTTGCTGTCGGTTCAGTTGTAAGTAGCATGTCGAGTCCCCCATTTCACCATCGAAGTGAATAATCGTTTGCCGTCTTCCCCGCCTAAGAGTGCTTCGACCGCCCGTTCCGGGTGTGGCATCATTCCGAGCACGTTGCCTTGTGCGTTCGTGATTCCTGCGATATTCGCGACCGATCCGTTCGGATTGTCGGTATACGTGAAAGCGATTTGTCCGTTCGCTCGGAGCGTCTCGAGCGTCTCGTCGTCACAGTAGTAGTTGCCTTCCCCGTGTGCGATCGGGATCCGAATCGTCTCACCGAGTGCATAATCGTTCGTGAACATCGTCTCGTTCGTTTCGACTTTCAATTCGACCGTCTTGCACATGAACTTCAAGTCACGGTTGCGCATCAACACACCCGGGAGGAGCCCTGCTTCGACGAGCACTTGGAATCCGTTACAGACGCCGAGTACCGGACGTCCTTCTTCGGCGAACCGCTTCACTTCGTTCATGATTGGTGAGAACTGGGCGATGGCGCCGCAGCGCAAGTAGTCCCCGTATGAGAACCCCCCTGGCAGGAGCACACCGTCATACCCATCAAGCGACGTTTCCGTATGGAACACATAGTCCGCTTCTTCGCCGAGGACATCTTTTACGGCGTGATACATGTCGAGGTCACAGTTCGATCCCGGGAAGACGATGACAGCGAATTTCATGCGAGTACCCCCATCTCGATCCGATAGTTCTCGATAACCGTGTTGACGAGCAACTTCTCACACATGTCACGCACCATCGCTTCGGTCGTCTCATCTGCGACTTGAAGCTCGATGACTTTCCCGATGCGTACCGACTCTACCCCTGTAAAACCGAGATGTTCGAGTCCACCTTTTACGGCGACGCCTTGTGGATCCAGTACACTTTCACGTAATGTCACGTACACGTTTACTTTTTTCATCGGTCCATTCCCCCTATGCGTGTTAACAGTTGGCTGTATGTGTCTGTCAGAGATCCGAGGTCTCTTCGGAAAACGTCTTTATCGAGCTTTTGTTTCGTCTCTTTGTCCCAAAGCCGGCACGTGTCCGGTGAGATTTCGTCGGCAAGGATAATCGTGCCGTCGACTTTACCGAATTCAAGTTTGAAATCGATTAAATCGATACCATGTTCATTGAAGAAATCGAGCAATACATCGTTGACCCACAGGCCGAGTTGTCGCAATGTTTCGACTTCTTTATGTGTGGCGACTTGCAGTAAACGGATATGGTCCTCTGTTAGGAGTGGATCTCCGAGTGCGTCATCTTTATAGTAAAACTCGACGATTGGCGATAGGAGCGGTGCCCCTTCTTCCCAACCGAGTCGTTTGGCAAGGCTCCCGGCGGCGACGTTGCGAACGACTACCTCGAGCGGAATGATGTCGACACGGCGCACGAGTTGCTCGCGATCCGATACTCGCTTAATGAAATGCGTCGGAATCTTGTGATCGTGCATGAGTTCGAACAAGCGCGTCGTGATGGCATTGTTCAGTACACCTTTGCCGGCGATTGATTCTTTCTTCTCCCCGTTAAATGCTGTCGCGTCGTCTTTATAATAAACACGGAGCACACCCTGTTCTTCAGTCTCAAATAACGCTTTTGCTTTACCTTCGTAAATTGCTTCCATCTGTATCGTCCCCCTTAAAAGTGAGAGGGGCATGAAGCCCCTCAACGATCACAAACCACAGCGTTCAAAAATGACATCGACACGGCGCACGTGATGGCTCGGGTCGAATAGGTCGTCGAGCTCGTCACTCGTGAAGAGTGCGCCCATCTCGGCGTCTCGTTCAATCAAAGTGCGGAACATCGTCTCTTCTTCCCACGCCTGCATCGCCTTCGGTTGAACGGCGTCATACGCGGCTTCGCGCGACCATCCTTTTTCGATCAAGGCGAGCAAGATGCGTTGGGAGAAGATGATGCCAAACGTCCGGTCCATGTTACGGCGCATATTGTCTGGGAAGACCGTCAAGTTCTTCACGATATTGCCGAACCGGTTCAACATATAGTTGAGGAGGCTCGTCGCATCCGGAAGGATGATTCGTTCGGCTGAAGAGTGCGAGATGTCACGTTCATGCCAAAGCGGGACGTTCTCATACGCCGTCACCATATGACCACGAATGACACGGGCCAGGCCGGTCATATTCTCTGAACCGATTGGGTTACGTTTATGCGGCATCGCTGACGACCCTTTCTGACCTTTGGCGAAGAATTCTTCGACCTCACGTGTCTCTGTCTTTTGGAGGCCGCGAATCTCTGTCGCCATCTTCTCGATTGATGTGGCGATTAACGCGAGCGTGGACATGTACTCGGCGTGACGGTCACGTTGTAACGTCTGTGTCGAGATTGGTGCCGCTTGAATCCCTAGCTTGTCACACACATACGATTCGATGAACGGATCGATGTTTGCGAACGTGCCGACCGCACCACTCATCTTGCCGAACTCGATCGTCTCACGGGCGGCCATGAATCGCTTCTTGTTACGTTTCATCTCTTCGTACCAAAGGGCGAGCTTTAATCCGAACGTCGTCGGCTCTGCGTGCACGCCATGTGTACGTCCCATCATGATGTCGTACTTATGTGTTTTCGCTTTCTCGGCGAGAATGTCGATGAAACGGTCGATATCGGCTTCTAAAATGTCGTTCGCTTGCTTGATCAAGTACGACAAGGCCGTGTCGACGACGTCCGTCGAAGTCAGTCCGTAATGTACCCACTTCTTCTCTTCGCCGAGCGTCTCTGAGACGGCACGGGTAAAGGCGATAACATCATGACGCGTCTCCTGTTCGATTTCGAGGATGCGCTCGACATCAAACGATGCCTTGTCCCACAATACGGCGACATCTTCCTTCGGGATGACACCGAGTTCGCTCCATGCCTCACAGGCGTACAGTTCTACTTGGAGCCATGCCTCAAACTTGTTCTGGTCTGTCCAAATCGCCGCCATTTCGGGACGGGTATAACGTGAAATCATAAAACGGTCTCCTTCCAAATTGCCAATTGTTCGATGGTCTGAAGCGCCTCTTCGACGGAATCAGCGAGCACGTTCAAATGCCCCATCTTCCGGCCCAGCTTGGCTTCTTCTTTCCCATACAAATGTAGTTTAACATTCGACGGTAACGTTTGCGGGTTCAGCTCGCCCATATGTTCGCCTAACAGGTTGACCATGACGACCGGGGTGCGTAGCGTCGTTCGCCCGAGCTTCATCCCGGCGATCGCCCGAATGTGTTGCTCGAACTGTGACGTCTCACAGGCGTCAATCGTGTAATGTCCTGAGTTGTGAGGGCGTGGGGCAAGTTCATTCACATACAAGGAACCATCTTCCATAATGAACAACTCAACGGCCAGCGTACCGATTAGTCCAATGTAATCGGCGAGTTGAAGGGCCAAGTGCCGCGCCTCCTCCAAAATATCTGGCTCCACTCGTGCCGGTACAATCGAAAGATGTAAAATATTATTTTGATGAATGTTCTCACTGATGGGGAACGTCGTCGTCTCGTGCTTCCCTCTCGTCACGATGACAGAGATTTCTTTTTTAAAAGGAAGCCAAGCTTCGGCCACATATTCGGTCTCTTCGAACTGATCTGTGAACGAGTATACGTCTTGTTCCGACCGCAGTACCGTTTGACCTTTTCCGTCATAACCGAACCGGCACGTCTTGACGACGAACGGGAAACCTAACACGTCTTTTGCTCGAATGACATCCCGGACGGAACGGACCGGAATATACGGTGCGACTTGAAGACCAGCCCCTTCAATCATTTGCTTTTCAAAGATTCGATGCTGCGTCGCCTTCAAGACATCCATCCCTTGAGGACATTTGTCAGCAATGGCTTCAATCATCGTCGTATCGATGTTCTCAAATTCATAGGTGATGACGTCTGAACGATGAGCCAGTTCACGAGCTGCCGTTACGTCGTCGAATGCAGCGACAATGCTCGGTGCGACTTGAGCGGCGGGTGCGTTTGGGTTCGGATCAAGACTTAACGTTTCGTACCCCATAGCACTCGCACTGAGCGACATCATGCGACCTAATTGACCTCCACCTAAAATTCCGATTCTCATTAGATCAGTTCCTCCGTCGCTTGAAGTGACATCTCACGTTTCGCTTGGCGGTATGACTCAAGACGTTCAGTCAATTCAGGAAATTGGAGGCTCAGGATCTGTGCGGCGAGGAGACCTGCGTTCGTCGCCCCGGCACGACCGATGGCGACGGTTGCGACCGGTACACCTGCAGGCATTTGAACGATCGAAAGCAATGAATCAAGTCCGTTTAACGCCTTCGATTGTACCGGCACCCCGATGACAGGTAATGTTGTCTTTGCAGCGACCATACCCGGCAAGTGGGCTGCACCTCCCGCACCTGCAATAATGACCTGTATGCCCCGTTCTCGGGCCTCTTCAGCATATTCAAACATTAAGTCCGGCGTCCGATGTGCCGAGACAACTTGTTTTTCATATGGAATATTCAATTCTTCTAGGATGTCACAAGCATGGCGTATTGTTTCCCAATCAGACGAGCTACCCATAATCACACTTACTGTTGCCTTCACTTAAATGTCCCCCTTAAATAAAGAAATCCCTAAACCGAATAACCAGTTTAGGGTATAGGCCACGACAAAAAAATGTCGACTATACCCCATAGTCTGATCAGAATCGGCGATCAGGTAGAAACTTGCGAGCCATTTCCTCGCGATTATATGGAGCACTATTTAATTTGTTCTTAACTCACACGCCTATCGTACCTTGTTCATTCAAAACATGTCAACAAACTGCGAACAATTTAATTGTCTGAATATTTATCGTTCGTCTTTAGGTTCATTAAAATACAAAAAAACCGCCACTCACTCGTGGCGGTTTGGCATTATGGTTTGAGAGCAACGCACTCAAATAAAATCGACTGATGGGAATGTACAGGTTCGTCTTTGGTTCCCGTTTGTTCAAAGACAGGCTTTTCAATCCTACGTACCGGGCGATACCCCATTTGAGCAATTCGATTTAAACACTCATCGATTGTCTCGTTTGGCTCGACGTATACTTTGATTTTTTTGGCCATCTGTTCTTCCTCTCTTTCATTTGAATCGCGATATAAATAAAAAAAGCGGCGGCCCTTGAGCGAATGCTCCAGAACCACCGTTTGCCTGGCGACGTCCTATCCTCACAGGGGGAGACCCCCAACTACTTTCGGCGCTGAAGCGCTTAACTTCCGTGTTCGGCATGGGAACGGGTGTGGCCGCTTCGCTATCGCCACCAGACAAGAGAGATCGTTCTCTCAAAACTGAAGACTCATCAATTCATACAAACCATTAGACTAGATCAAAGCCTCGACCGATTAGTATCATTCAGCTCCACACGTCGCCGTGCTTCCACCCATGACCTATCTACCTCATCGTCTCTGAGGGGTCTTTCTTGATTGCTCAAAGGGAAATCTCATCTCGGAGGGGGCTTCATGCTTAGATGCTTTCAGCACTTATCCCGTCCGCACGTAGCTACCCAGCGATGCTCCTGGCGGAACAACTGGTACACCAGCGGTGCGTCCATCCCGGTCCTCTCGTACTAAGGACAGCTCTCCTCAAATTTCCTGCGCCCACGACGGATAGGGACCGAACTGTCTCACGACGTTCTGAACCCAGCTCGCGTACCGCTTTAATGGGCGAACAGCCCAACCCTTGGGACCTACTCCAGCCCCAGGATGCGATGAGCCGACATCGAGGTGCCAAACCTCCCCGTCGATGTGGACTCTTGGGGGAGATCAGCCTGTTATCCCCAGGGTAGCTTTTATCCGTTGAGCGATGGCCCTTCCATGCGGAACCACCGGATCACTAAGCCCGACTTTCGTCCCTGCTCGACTTGTAGGTCTCGCAGTCAAGCTCCCTTCTGCCTTTGCACTCTTCGAATGATTTCCAACCATTCTGAGGGAACCTTTGGGCGCCTCCGTTACTGTTTAGGAGGCGACCGCCCCAGTCAAACTACCCACCTGACACGGTCCTCCAGCCGGATCACGGCTGCGAGTTAGAGACTCTATACGCAAAGGGTGGTATCCCAAGGGTGTCTCCACCGAAGCTGGCGCTCCGGCTTCACAAACTCCCACCTATCCTGTACATCGCGTACAAAGCCTCAATATCAGGCTGTAGTAAAGCTCCATGGGGTCTTTCCGTCCTGTCGCGGGTAACCTGCATCTTCACAGGTACTATGATTTCACCGGGTCTCTCGTTGAGACAGTGCCCAAATCGTTACGCCTTTCGTGCGGGTCGGAACTTACCCGACAAGGAATTTCGCTACCTTAGGACCGTTATAGTTACGGCCGCCGTTTACTGGGGCTTCGGTTCAGTGCTTCTCTTGCGATGACACATCCCCTTAACCTTCCAGCACCGGGCAGGCGTCAGCCCCTATACTTCATCTTGCGATTTAGCAGAGACCTGTGTTTTTGCTAAACAGTCGTTTGGGCCTATTCACTGCGGCTTATGTTGCCATAAGCGTCCCTTCTCCCGAAGTTACGGGACCATTTTGCCGAGTTCCTTAACGAGAGTTATCCCGCGCGTCTTAGAATTCTCATCTCGCCTACCTGTGTCGGTTTACGGTACTGGCGCCGACCTCCTTACTAGAGGCTTTTCTTGGCAGCGTGAAATCCGGTACTTCGCCCTACGGGCTCCACGTCACAGCTCAGCCTTGTGTGTCGGGCGGATTTGCCAACCCGACGGCCTCGCTGCTTGTCCGTGCACTTCC